>JBKPQI010000242.1:0-5355 GCA_046733975.1 Verrucomicrobiota bacterium | reverse complement strand
TAGCCGTTTTCGTAATCAATTTGGTATCGTCGACGGATTGAGGTGGATCGTCCGCTCCGCCGGGCGATGCTGAATTTAGGCGGCTACGCCGCCCAATTTGTAACATCCAGCAACGGACTGCTCGATCCACCTTACTGCTTCGCAACCCGTTTGTGATCCACTCCACTAGCTCTTCTTCAATGTAGGAGAGTGTCCCATGTTGACAGAAGGGTCGAGGCCGACACGACTGCCTTTACACTCCGACGCTCTTCAGCGAGCCGACAGAAGTGATTTCAAAAACTGCTCGCTATCACCCATCGCTCTTATATAAGCAGACGCGGTGCTGTTCAATTCGCTCACCTTTGTCGTTTTTTTTGTTGTCGTCGTAACGCTCTACTGGAGCATTGGATCGTGGACGGCGCGCAAAAACCTGCTGGTGGTGGCCAGTTACATCTTCTACGGCGCGTGGAACCCACCATTCGCCGCGCTTCTTTTTACAACCACCAGCATGGATTTCTGGCTCGGGGCGCGAATTGCAAAAGCTGCCACCCCGCGCTCAAAACGAATCTGGCTCGTGGCCAGCGTGTGCATGAATCTGAGCATGCTCGGCTTCTTCAAATACGGAAATTTCCTTCTCGAAAATTTCCAATGGCTGCTCGCACGCATTGGGATCATTTATCATCCACCGCATCTCGACATTCTTCTGCCCGTCGGCATCTCCTTTTACACTTTCCACTCCCTCTCCTACACCCTCGATATTTATCGCGGCGTTCTCCAGCCCACGCGTTCGTTGCGTGACTTCGTTCTTGCCGTCTCCTTTTTTCCTCAGTTGGTCGCCGGACCAATCGTGCGCGCCGGCGATTTCCTCCCGCAGTTACTCAGAGCACCGCGCTTGCGCCTGGGACAATTTCTTTGGGGCCTGGCCTTGATGACGCTCGGCTTATTCGAAAAGATCGTCGTCGCCGATACCCTCCTCTCAGGCTCAGCCGATCGTATTTTTGGATACGACGGTCCGCTCGTCGCCCTTGATTCATGGATCGGCGTGCTCGCATTCGCCGGTCAGATATTTTTTGATTTCGCAGGCTATTCCACTTGCGCAATCGGTGCCGCGCTCTGTCTCGGGTTTCACTTAAAAGATAATTTTCGTTTTCCCTACGCCGCCATCGGCTTTTCCGATTTCTGGCGGCGCTGGCACATTTCACTCTCCACCTTTCTGCGCGATTACCTTTACATTCCGCTCGGAGGCAATCAGGTCCGGCCCGTCCGAGCCGCGATTAATCTGATAATTGTAATGTTCCTCGGTGGGCTGTGGCATGGCGCGGCCTGGACCTTCGTGGTTTGGGGATTACTTCACGGATCGTATCTGGTGATCGAGCGCGTGATACGTCTGTTGTTTGAACATCAAAGCTGGGCCAACAATATCGGGATAAGGGTCCTGGCCGGGTTCGCCACCTATGGCGCGGTCTGCATCGCCTGGGTCTTTTTCCGCGCATCTAATTTCACGGTCGCCAGCCGAATGCTACAGGGAATGTTCGGCGGCCATGCGCATGGCGATGCAATTCTTAGCACGCGCGAAATCATCCAGGTCGCGATCGTTACCATCTGCGTGATTGCAGCGCATTGGACGTTACGCGATAGCAACATCGAGACCGCCGTCACTCGGCTCCCGCGTTGGGTAGTCACAAGCGCGTGGGCTTTCATGGCCTGCGCCATTATTCTTACTCAGGGAAACAGTAATGCCTTCATCTATTTCCAATTTTAAAAAGATACTGCGGCTGCCGCATTTGTTCTTCCGGCGACCGACTGAAGAAGAAAGCGTGCACGGCGGGCCGCCACTGGAATTCGAACGTCCGATCCCGCCGATACCGTGGCGCGGCATTACCGTCGTCGTCTCCATCATAGTCATCGCCGCCACTATCCTGTGGGAACTGTACTGTCGCTCCATTGGTTATGGTCCCAGTTTGAACGAAAACGAAGATCTTTGGACATTAGTCAGGCGAAAAGTTGAACCCGAATCGATCGTGCTCATCGGCGATTCCCGCGCCTGGTTCGATTTTGACCTGGATGAATTGCAAAAAGCTCTGGGCAAGCGTCCATTCCAACTCGGCGCGCCCGGAACGTGCGGCTACCCTGTGCTCGCCGATCTCGCCGATGACAAAACGTTTCACGGCACAGTTATCTGCAGTTTTGTGCCTCGATTATTTTTGGCGCCGCCGGGCACGCCGCCGTTCGAGCGCGGCGAAAAGGTAGTTAAGCGGTTTCACAATCAAACCCCGGCCCAGCGCATGAGCGAATACCTCGCCATGCCACTAGAGGAACACGTCGCCTTCTTGAAACAAGAGGATCTCACCCTCGACAATCTGCTGAAACGGGTTCCGATTCGGAATCGCCCCGCCGCGCTCGTGCCGCCGCGATTCCCGCCATATTTCCAAACGGAGGATCGGGAACGACGTGCCCGCATGATCGAAGCGTGCGTTGATCCAAACGGAAAACTTGCGCGTATGATCCAACAAATTTGGATTCCACTTTTTACCCCGCCCCCGCCGCCAACTTACATTCCGAAGGAGGAATTCATGGCCGGAATCGGCAAAGCAATTGAGAAACGTTTCGCCGACACCATAGCTGCGGTTGAAAAATTGCGCGCACGCGGCGGCAAAATTGTTTTTGTCAGGCTGCCTGTCAGCGGCGGCCTCAAGCAATTGGAAGATCAAATAACACCGCGCAATCAAACCTGGGATCCACTCTTAAAAGGCACCGGTGCTCCCGGTATTTATTTCGAAGATTATCCCGAGCTCGCCGGCTTCACCTGCCCGGAGTGGTCGCACCTGTCGGCAGGAGATTCCGTGGAATTCAGCAAACGCCTCGGCCCGCATCTTCGCTCGGCCTTAAAGATGTAAGGTAGGGGCGGTTCACCGATGCCCGCGAACGCCAATTCGGCTCCGGGTCGATCGCCCCCTACCTGCGATGCATCGGCCCGTCCATTACCCTGCTCGTCACGCTGCTCGTTCTCAAACTCTGTTTGGGAAGCAACCCATTCTTGAAACTCCGTTTCCTGCATAGCGCTCGAAACCAGAACAAGCCTTGACCGCCCAGCATGCACACTGTTAAAGGGCACGGCGAAATGAAGCGACTGCTCTGGCTCGACATCGCAAAGGCAATTGCCATTTTCTGGGTCGTCTACTTTCACTTTTTCAACACCGTCTTCGAGCACACCCAATTCCCGCCTGCGGACTGGAGCAGTCTCGCTGCCGGCACGCTCACCGTGATTCGAATGGCGTGGTTAAAAGTTTCCGGTATCGGTTTTCACGCTGTCGGTGTCTTCATTATTCTCAGCGGCTGGGCATTAATGGAGTCGACTGCGCGGCGAGCGGAGTCGTCGTCGTTAAAATGGGGCAGCTGGTTCGGGGCGCGCTTCTTACGCCTCTATCCCATGTATTGGGTCGCGCACCTTGTTTATCTCGTCTCACCATTCGTCGCGCGTCTCGAGCCGGTAGATAGCCGAATTATTCTGAGTCTGCTTGGTCTGCGGTTCATCGATATCACGATGAACTTCATGTATCTCAATGCGGCTTGGTGGTACTTCTCCATGCTGATTCAGTTTTATATAATGTTTCCCCTGCTCTTTTGGGCGGCGCGGCGACTCGGGCCATTCGCTTTCTTGTTAACGGCATGTGCGCTCGGATTTCTTGCGCGTTACCTGCTGCTGGTTGTTTATCCACAGCATGGGTTCTGGGTGCTCGGCGGTTTTGGCGTCTGCCGCTTGCCTGAGTTCGCGCTCGGGATCGTCTTGGGAATGTGGCACAAACAGTCGCCTGCTCGAGTTGAATGGTTTCTTCTTCGCGGCGCCGGACTACTTGCAGGACTCCTTTTATATCCAGCGGCGATGTGGCTGTATCACAATGGAATTACTTACGTTTTTGTCGATTTCGCTACTGCCGCATGCTGCCTGCTCGAAATTGTGGGAGTCGCCGGAATCATCTCGCGCCTTGGCAGTATGGCCAAAGTGTTCGCCTTAGTCGGTGCGTTCTCCTATGGCCTGTATTTGATCCACCAACCTTATGTCATTTGGCTCGGTCTTCGCATCCGGCCGATATCAGCATCATTATTTCTGCTGATCTTCGTCGTGACCCTGACAGTACTCAGTGCCTGGGGAATTCTGCTGGAAAAATCGACCAACGAACTGGTAAACAAGCTTACTCGCTCGAAGAAAGCTGGGTGACAGGCAAATCCGGCATCACCGATCGCCGGCTACAGTTGCCAGGTGAGCTTGACTTGGGCGGGTATTAAACGGGGTTTTGACTTCAAGTTAGCTTTGCATGTCGCGTATGCGACATCTGGACGTTAACGCCGTTTGAATTCCTACTCGACCGACGCGAACATCAACATTCATGAAAATTCTGACCATCATCGCGCGTGTTTTGTTAGGGCTGGCTTTTTGTATCTTTGGCGCCAATGCCTTTTTGCGTTTTCTTCCGATGCCGCCTCCGCCACCAGATCTGGCGGGCGATTATCTGAAAGTGTTCATGGCCAGCGGTTACGTTTACTTCATTGGGGGCTTCCAACTACTGGGCGGTCTGTTGCTGTTGATTGGGAAGTTCGTCCCCGTGGGCTTGACCATTCTCGGCGCCGTCATCGTAAACATCCTTATCTTTCACATACTCATGGCGCCGCAAGGCTTTGGGCCCGCGCTCGTCGTTACCGCTCTCGAAGTATTTTTGGTTTGGCGTTACCGCGAAAGCTTCATGCCGCTACTGAGACCGTGAGAGTCTCGCGCGTAATCGGAGGGCGCGCGTCCCTTCGTAGTCTGAACGTCGGCATTGACATTTCCCGAAAACGCCCGCGCAAATTTTCTACGGCGGCCGAAACAAAATCCGCGCGTGCCCACAAAGGTAGGTCACCGAACCGCCCGCTCTGTGGTCCGGCTCCGACCAAGGTTAATGGCGCGCACTACCTATATGCCCAGGCGCAGTCCGGAGTAAAAATCGCCCAGGCCAAAATCCATTAGTTCATGGGCAAAATATTAACAACAGAAACACGCCAAAAAGCACCAGATGAATGCAGCCCTGCAGGACACTGGTTTTTCCACCAGTGAATGTCACTATCGTAACCGCGAGAGTGAGCAGGAGCAGCGGAAGATTGCCGCCTTCAATGCCGAGTGTAACGGTTCGCTTGGTAATGAACCCAATCGTCAAGATTGCCGGAATAGTCAGACCGATCGAGGCCAGGACGGACCCATGAAGGATGTTAACCGAACGCTGCAGTTGATTCTTCCTGGCGGCGTTGATGCCACTTAATGCTTCCGGCGCCAGCACCATGGCGGCGACGATCGCGCCTCCCAGGGCCTGTGGCATGCCAAACCGCTCGATGCCGTTATCC
>JBKPQI010000241.1:0-16027 GCA_046733975.1 Verrucomicrobiota bacterium | reverse complement strand
GTCCCGAGTGGAATCATATCACCATTTTGGTTGCGCACATGATATGTCTTGAGGGCTTCCGGCTCGAGCCGATAAGGCGCGTCAGCCTGAGCGTAAACCATATAATTATGGCCGAATTTAGTGAATAGATTGACGAAGCTGGAGCCGAGATAGCTCTGCATCGTTTGATAGATATCGTTAACAGCTACTCCGAGCGTTTCTGCCTGGGTCTGGTTTACATCAATGGTGAGCTGCGGAACAGACGCACGCAACGGCGTAAGCGCCATGCGAATCACCGGACTCGCTCGCGCTTCGGTCACGATCTCCTCAGTTACTGCTTGTAAACGTGTGAGATCAGATGAACCATCCGTCAGCTCCACCTGCATTTGGAAACCACCCGATAATCCAAGGCCCTGAATCGGCGGTGGCACGATGATCATCGTCTTCGCATCGGGGTAGCTTGCGAGTCGTGGTGAGAGGGAATTGTAGATCGAGCGCAGATCTTCACCTTTCCCGCGTTTACTCCAGTCTTTGAACATCAGGTAGACAATCCCGGCATTGGCGAGCGAGGCATTGCCATCCAGCGGGGATAAACCGCCAATCGCAATCGTGCGTTCGATGGCCGGATGTTGCTTGCAGATTTGGGTAATCTTGTCCATCACGCCTTCGGTCCGTTGCAACGAGGCACTATCCGGCAACTGCACGATGACCATTGCGTAGCCCTGGTCCTCTGTCGGGATGAAGCTGGCCGGAATTCGAGTTAAACCCCAACCAGCTAGCGCGACCAAAATCAGCCCAATCACCGTCATTCGTCCGCTCCACCGCACCATCCGGCGAATTTGACGGACGTAAGCTTTTTCGAGGCGCGCATAAACCGCATTGAAGCCCCGGAAGAAAAAATTCGGACGACGCTTCTGGTCGCGCGGCCGTAGCCAAAGTGCGCATTGAGTCGGTTTCAAGGTGGCGGCACTGAGGGCGCTGATAAGAGCAGTCGCGGCGATGACAAGCGCAAATTGTCGATACATCTGGCCGGTGATGCCCGGCATGAAAGCCGGTGGCACGAATACCGACATGAGCACGAGCGTGACGCCCATGATTGGACCGAACAGCTCGCCCATGGCGTCGATGCTAGCCTGCTTCGCATTCTTGCCGCGTTCGAGGTGTTGCGTCGCTCCTTCTACTACGACAATGGCATCATCTACCACGATGCCGATTGCCAACACGATGGCGAAAAGGGTCAGCAGATTGACGGTGAAGCCCATTATCGCCATCGCCGCGAAGGTGCCAACGATCGTTACCGGAACGGTGGTAGCCGGCACGAAAGTGGCACGCCAGCTTTGCAGGAAAATGATGATGACGATTAACACCAGCGCGCCAGCTTCGAACAAGGTGTGATACACCTCGTTGACAGACGCTTTGACGAAAACCGTGGTATCGAAAGGAATTGTGTAAACCAATCCTTTCGGGAAATTGCCTGCTAGTTCCGCCATGGTTGCCCGGACGCGCTTCGCCGTATCCAAAGCATTTGCTTCAGGAAGTTGGTAGATCGCAATTCCCCCCGCCACTTTTCCGTCCATCTTAAAGAACTGGCTGTAAGTTTGGGCTCCAAGCTCTACCCGGCCGACATCACGAATTCGGGTGATCTGTCCGCCATTATCCGGAGCGGACTTGACGATAATGTTTTCAAAGTCGCGTACCATAGATAGATCGCCTTGTACATCTATCGTTAGCTGAAACTCCTCACCGGGAGGCGCTGGTGGCATATTGATTTGGCCTGCGCTAACAAAAGCATTCTGTTTTTGGATGGCGGCGATGACATCGCGCGGCATCAATGAACGTTGCAGCATCTGTTGTGGGTCGAGCCAGACGCGCATGCTGTATTGACCGATGCCGAAAACATTGACGTCCGACACGCCTTCTACTCGCGCCAGCTTGTCGCGTAGCTGGAGCGTTGCGTAATTACTCAGGAAAAGCCCATCGTACTCGGCATTAGGCGACGTCAGCGTAATGATTTGCAGAATGGCGGTCGATTTTTTCTTTGTCACCACGCCCTGCTGCTGAACAGCCTGCGGTAGTTGAGCGAGTGCGGCGGAGACGCGGTTTTGCACAAGCACCTGGGCGAAGTTCAAATCCGTTCCAACTTTGAATGTGATTGTCAGGGTGTAGCGACCGTCTGCCGTGCAGGTGGACTGCATGTAAAGCATGTCTTCCACCCCGTTGACCTGCTGCTCGACGGGCAAAGCAACGGTATTGATTAAAGTCTGGGCGTTGGCCCCGGGATAATTGGCCGTTACCTGAATCGTTGGCGGCGTTATCGGAGGGTATTGAGCAACCGGCAGATTATAGAGCGCGACTCCACCCAGCAGCATGATGACGAGCGCGAGAACGTTCGCGAGGACCGGGCGCTCGATGAAAAATTTCGCGAGCACGGGATTGCCACCTCCTATTCCGTGATCGTTAACCGCTTCGTCTGCTTCCGTTCCGACCAGCCTTGCAGCACGACAAAGAACGCCGGAACAAACAAAACGGCCAGACAGGTGGAAGCGAGCATCCCACTGGCGACGGCGATGCCAAGTGAACGACGTGCGCTCGCCCCGGCCCCGCTCGCCATTACCAATGGCAAAACACCGAGAATGAAGGTGAAGGAGGTCATCAGGATCGGCCTAAATCGAGCTTTCGACGCGCTGATTACTGCGTCGACAATTTCGCTTCCGCCCGCCCGCGCTTCACGTGCCATTTCCACGATAAGAATTGCATTTTTGGCCGAGAGGGCGATGAGCAGGACTAGACCGATCTGCACATAAATATTGTTAGCAAGGCCAACACTTAGCAGTGCCGCTACAGTACCTAAAAGAGCAAGTGGCACTGCCAGTATTACCGCAATTGGTGTGATCCAGCTTTCGTATTGGCCCGCCAGGGCAAAGTAAACAAGCAGGATAGCCAGCGCGAAGACGAAGTAGGCTGAACTACCTACCATTTTTTCCTGGTAAGCTAGTCCGGTCCATTCAAAGCTCAGCCCTGGCGGCAGCGCTTTATGAACAATCGATTCAAGCGCCGCCAGCGCCTCTCCGGAGTTAAAGTGAGCAGCAGGCGCACCATTGATGGTGGCGGACGGAAACAGATTGTAGAGCGAGATAGCAGTCGGCCCTTGTGACGGCTTGATATCGGCGAGCGCGCCGACAGGCACCATGTCTCCGCTCTGGCTGCGGACGAAGAGTTGTTTGATGCCTTCACTATCCAAACGATGCAATGGATCCGCCTGGACATAGACCATGTAGTTGTGACCAAAGCGCGTGAACAGGTTTACGTAGCTCGAGCCCAGCGAACTTTGCAGCATGTTGTAGACATCGCCTACATCGACATTCAAAGTTGCAGCCTGATCGCGATTCACGGTTAGCGAAAGCTGAGGAACAGCTGCGCGAAAGGCGGTGAATACATCGTCGAGTTGAGGAGCGGCCTGCGCTTCTTGCACAATCTGGTCGGTGACCGACTGGAGGCGGGTGAAATTGTAGCTGCCGTCATTCACTTCCACCTGCATTTGAAAACCGTTGGCTGCGCCAAGGCCCTGAATAGGCGGCGGAATTAAGAGCCGGGTACGCGCATCCTGCATGCTTGCGAGCTGCCTTGCCAGATTATTGTAGATATGCTGAAGATCCTGACCTTTGCCGCGGTCGTCCCAGTTCTTCAGCATCAGGTAAACGATACCTGCATTAGCTAACGAGACGTCGCCCTCGAGCGGTGAAGGCCCTCCAGTGCCGATGGCAATGGCGCGCTCGACGCCTGGAGTATTCATTCCGATGCGAGCAATCTCATCCATGACCTTTTCGGTCCGGGTCAGGGATGCAGCGTCAGGCACTTGTACTGCAATCATGAGATACCCCTGGTCCTCCGCCGGGATGAAGGCGCTCGGAACTTTGGTTAACCCCCACGCCGCCAGTACAACCAAGGCCAGCGCGATCATAACCATGGCACGGCTGCGTTGCACCATGGCGCGAATGATCCGGAGATAAACTTTCTCGGTGCGATCGTAGATTGAATTGAAGCCGCGAAAGAAAATATTTTTGCGCCGGTTCGGGTCGGTACTGCGCAACCAGAGAGCGCATTGCGTAGGCTTCAATGTGATCGCATTGATCGCGCTGATCAGCGCTGTTGCCGCGATGACCAGGGCGAATTGCCGATACATTTGCCCGGTGATCCCTGGCATGAACGCCGGCGGCAGAAAGACGGACATTAACACCAGCGTGATCCCAATGATCGGGCCAAACAGTTCACGCATCGCGTCGATACTGCCTTGCTTAGGCGATTGCCCGCGTTCGATATGCTGTGATACGCCTTCTACCACCACAATCGCGTCGTCGACCACGATGCCGATGGCGAGAACGACGGCGAAAAGCGTCAGCAGATTGATGCTGAAACCCATCACGGCCATGGCGGCAAAGGCGCCGATGATCGTCACCGGAACAGTTGTGGCTGGAACGAGCGTGGCGCGCCAGTTTTGCAGGAAGACTACGATAACAAGGAGAACGAGCGCCCCAGCTTCGAATAACGTGCGATAGACTTCGCTGACGGACTGCCGAACGAAAGTGGTGGTGTCGAATGGAATTTGGTAGATCAGACCGGCAGGGAAGGTGGGGGCGAGACCATTCAGAAGTTTGCGCACCTCTTTGGCCGTATCGAGGGCGTTCGCTCCGGGAAGCTGGTAAATGGCAATTCCACCGGCTGGTTTGCCGTCCACCTTAAATATTTGGCTGTAGCTGCGTGCGCCCAGCTCTACTCGCCCGACATCACGCAACCGGGTAATTTGCCCTCCCGCATCGGTTTTGAGAATGATTCCTTCGAATTGCGTTGGCTCGGAAAGCGCCGCCGGCACATTAGCAGTAAGTTGAAAATCCTGACCGGCTGGCGTTGGCGGCATCCCGAGCTGGCCAGCTGCGACATTGGCATTCTGCTGCTGAATGGCATTGATCACGTCCTGCGGTACGAGACCACGTTGATTGAGTTGCTGCGGGTTGAGCCAAACCCGCATACTGTATTCCCCGATGCCAAATACTACTACGTCGCCAACGCCGGGTAGTCGCGCTAGTTTGTCCCGCAGTTGTAGCGTCGCAAAATTGCTGAGGAAGAGCGCATCGTAGCGGTCATCCTTTGATGAAAGAGTGATGATTTGGAGCGGGGACGTTTCCTTCTTTTTCGTGGTAACGCCCTGCTGCTGTACCCCCATTGGTAACTGAGCCATCGCTGCCGAGACGCGGTTTTGCACGAGCACTTGCGCAAAATCCAGATCGGTTCCGACCTGAAAGGTTACGGTGAGAGTGTAACGGCCGTCGCCGGTGCAATTCGATTGCATGTACAGCATCTTCTCGACACCGTTGACCTGCTGCTCGATCGGCAGCGCTACGGTTTCAACTAACGTTTTCGCACTCGCGCCGGGATAGGTGGTAGATACCTGCACCGTGGGCGGAGTAATGGGTGGATACTCTGATACGGGAAGAAGAAACACTGCTACTCCGCCGAGTAGAATAATGACGAATGCTATTACGTTCGCCAGCACCGGGTGCTCGATAAAGAATTTGGCGAACATGGCGGACTGGCGCGGGGCTTAGGATTTTGGAGACGTCGCCGTACCACTTTCGACCGGCTGAACTTTCGAGCCAGGGCGCGCGTTCAGAAGTCCGTTGACTACCACGCGATCCTGGGCGGTAAGTCCTGCGCGAATGGCGCAGCCATCGGGTGTGAGCGGCCCTTTTACAATAGAGCGCCGCGCCACCATGTCGTTAGCTTCTACCACATAGACGTAGTCACCCTGTTGATCATTTCCAATGGAACTGTTGGGAATCATCAGCATCGCCCGCGGCGCACCTAACGGAATACGGACACGCGCGAACAAACCCGGAAACAAAGCTTTGTCGCTATTCTCGAAAACTGCGCGCAACGCGATCGTCCCGGTAGAAGCACTGATCTCGTTATCGGCGAAATCGAGCACGCCCTGATGCGGGTAGTCGGGTTCGTTATTTAATCCGACAAACACCGGCGCCTTGCCGACATTCGACTTGGGCGCCATTCCTGCTTTCTGCATCATCTCACGCAGGTGAAGAGCATCGCGCTCGTTCAGGCTGAAGTTAACGTAGATCGGACTCAATTGTTCGAGCTTGGCGATGACGGTGGCGCTGCCAACGCCGACGAGGTTACCGGGATCAACTTGCCGCCGCCCTATTCTTCCAGAGAACGGCGCGGTGACGTGGGTGTAAGCCAGATTAATCTTGGCCAGATCCACCTGTGACTTGGCCTGGTCGCGCAGACTTAGCTGCTTTTCTAAAGAGGATGCGGCGGTGGCATTTTGTTTGGACAAGCCCAGTTGACGATCGTATTCCGCCTGTGCCTGGACTAACGCGGCTTGATTAAGCGCTACCTGCTCTTCATACGGCTTCGGTTCAATCACGAACAGTAATTGGTCTTTATCCACGTAGTCGCCATCTTTGAAGTTAACCGACTCGAGATACCCGGCGACTCGCGCGACCAGATTCACACTCAGCGACGCTGCGACCGTGCCCGTCAGGTCAAGGTTTTCAGTCACCGGCTTCAACACCGGGTGAGCAACAGTAACTGGCGGCGGAGGAGTACTCGATTGGGGCTGATGGTGACAAGCGAGTGGCACCACGCTCACAGTACAGATGAATGTATAGTTTAACCATACGGACCAGGTGAATTTCGAGTTACTCATGTGTCTGCTCCGGCGATGGGTTTGGCAGATGATTCTCCGGTTTCAACATTCGCCCCCAGAAAGTCCGTCGCTGCATTTGCGTTCTGACGTCGTCGGATATGACGTCTCCACCCTGCCTGAGTTCCCACCCCCCACCGAGGGCTCGATAGATTGAGATTAATCCGAGAGCGACATTGCCGCGCGAGCTGGCGACCGAGTCATCCACACTCAATTGCGCCTGCTGGGTACTCAGCACAGTGGTGTAAGTCGTCTCGCCCGATCGATAATGGATGAGGGAAAGCTCGGTCGAACGATGCGCCGAATCGGCTGCCGCAGTAAGGCTCGAAAGCGCTTGTAGCTCAGTATGAAAAGCAGATAACCCGTTTTCTACTTCCTCTTGTGCGGTGAGGACGGTATTCTGGTAGTTCAAAATAGCTTGTTGAAATTGCGCATCCTGTACCCGCACCTGGTTCACCAGGCGACCGTAGTTGAATACCGGCCACATAAACGAGGCGCCTGCCTGCACCGCTTTACTTTGCCACGAGAACATCCCCGCCAGCGAGTTATGCCTCTCATTATTCGAGGAAAAGCCAAATACGCCGGAGAGTGACAGCGCCGGGTACATGTTTGCCCGAGCTACGCCGATGAGCGCGCTCTGCGCTGCCGCGCTCAGCCCAGCGGCGCGCACATCCGGCCGGCGACGCAATAAATCCCTGGGAATGCCCGCCGCGACTGTACCTGATGCTACCGGAATGTCTCTGACGCCGCCTAATAGCCGATCTACTTCGTCGGGGGTTACTCCGAGGAGAACGGCCAGTCCGTTCTTAGTTTGATTCAAGGTGTTTTGCAGATGCGGAATCTGCGCTTCCGTTTGTCCAAGGACAGTTTGCGCCTGACGCATATCAAGTTCATCTGTTTCGCCGGATTTGAATTGAGCTTCGGCGACATCGTAAGTTTGTTTCTGCGTTTCTGCGTTTCTCTCGGCCACGCGAATTCGCTCCTGCAGCGTGCGAATATTGACATAACTGCTCGCTACATCCGCAATCAGGGTAACGAGAGCGTCGTCGTAAGAGGCAACGGTGCTGAAATAGGCGGCCCGATCAGATTCAATCCCCCGGCGGTATTTGCCCCAGAAATCGATTTCCCACGACGATGAAAACAAGACTTGGTCCTTGATGAAGTTCGAAGTGATGCCGGTTGGGACGAAGTCTCGCTCTGGTCTGCTTAATCTTGTGTAGTTCACCCCACTGGATATGCCCTGCTGCTGCGGAAACAGATTACCGACGGCATAATTGAGCTGTGCGCGTGCCTGAAGGATGCGCACTCCGGCTACTTGGAGGGAAAGATTGTTGGCATAAGCGGTTTTGATTAGCCGGTTGAGCACAGGATCTCGGAAACACTTCCACCAATCAGACTGCGAAATCCTCGTGCGCGTTTTGGAACCGGAATCAGCACCCATCCATTGCGCTTCGACCCTTGCGTCGGGCGTGTGGTAGTTGGGTCCAACCATGCAGCCGGTCAGCGATAGGAGGAGGAATATTATCGATAACCGCATCCAGTGCGAAACGCGGTGGCATTTGTTTACGCGATTGCTGCTTGGCGAAACTAGCGACAACATGAAAGGCGAGCGGCGGGGCTATTCGTCTTGCTGATTCCAAACAACGGTTTCAACGGTTTTTCAACGCGACAGAGTGCCAATGAAGCACGGTAAACGTCGAGTAACGAGCAGCGGTATAGGTCTAAAGTCCTATATTCAACAATCGAAATCGCGGAGAAGAAGACCGGGCTACTTACGCAGTAGCCAAATTGCACGAATTATGAAAATGCTCGGATGCTTTTTTTCTGGGTTTCTGGTTTTAGCCGTCGCGCTATCCACAGGCGCGTTTGCCGACAATAACCAAGGCGGCGATCCGGGTTGGCCGCGCGAACATGTGCGCGATGGTAATCGCCTGCTCATTTATCAACCACAGGTCGATGATTGGAAAAACTTCCATGATTTGAGCTGGCGGATGGCCGTCTCACTCACCCCAAAAGGAGGAAAGGAAGCGGTCGGCGTCATTGAAATGAAGGGCGTCACCCAGGTCGATAACGATAAAAAGCTTGTCCTCATCACAAATCCTGAGGTTACGCGGACCTACTTTCCATCCCTTGATCCAACACAAGCGCAGAAACTGGAACAGATGTTTAAAAGTTTTGTTCCGCCGAGCATTTCAATTTCTTTGTTTCGGCTGGTTGCTTCCACACCTAAGGCGGAGCCTGCTGCTGGTGTCCAACTGAACAATGACCCGCCAAAGATTTTCGTAGCATACCAGCCTTCAATCCTCCTGGCCGTAGATGGCAAGCCTGAGCTGACTTCCGTTCCAGATACCGGCTTGAAATTCGTTGTAAATACCCAATGGCCGCTATTTTTCGATGGACAAGCTTATTACCTCGCTGTCGGTCAGCAATGGTTGACCGCGAACAGTCTGGAAGGGCAATGGACGCCAACGACAAGGTTGCCGGCCGACATGACGAAGGTAGCGCAGAACAAAGAGTGGAATGCGCTGAAAAAGATTGTGCCAGCTCCGGCAAAGTCGCAGGAGGTCCAACCGGCCGTCTTCTACAGTGATAGCCCTGCCGAAATTATTCTGTTCGATGGCCAGCCGGCTTACGCCAAAATTCCCGACACGCAGCTTACCTACGCTACCAACACCGACAGTGTCGTATTCGCCTATGCGCCTACACAGGAATTCTACTACTTGACCGCTGGTCGATGGTTTCGGGCAAGTAAACTGGAAGGACCCTGGACTTTCGCGACCGCGGATTTACCGCCTGACTTTGCAAAAATACCCCCCAGCAGCCCGGCGGCCGCAGTTCTTGTTTCGGTTCCGGGAACTGATGAAGCCAAAGACGCAGTTTTGCTGGCGCAGGTTCCCACAATCTTGACCGTCAATCCGAAGGAAGCACAAGCCAACGTGAAGGTGGAGTATGGCGGGGAACCCGAGTTTAAGCCGATCGAAGGAACAACCATGTCTTACGCCACCAACACCCAGGACAAGGTTATTAAAGTTGGAGATGTTTACTACCTTTGCCTGCAAGGCGTCTGGTTTCTTTCTCCGAATCCGCAAGGACCGTGGACGACGGCGACTTCTGTTCCACAGGAGATCTACACGATTCCACCAAAGTCGCCGGTGTACAACGTTACCTATGTCACTCAGACCACTACGCCACAAGGGTATGTCCAATCGAGCTACACCGCAGGTTACCTGGGCGCCTTTATTGTCGGTGCGGCTACCGGAGCGATCATCGCGGAAGGGTCTGGGTATTGGTATCCGCCATACGTCTATCATCCGCCGTATGGCTGGCCAGTCTATTACCCATACGCTACAACCTATGGCTATCACTACGGAACAGCTTATTACAATCCAGCGACTGGAGCCTATGGTTGGAAACAGACCGTTTACGGCCCTTACGGCTCGGCCACGCGCGCAGCTGGCTACAATCCATACACCGGGACCTACGCCAGAGGCGCCTCTGTAACAACTCCCTATGGTAGTAGAACCGCGGCGCAAGCCTACAATCCTTACACCGGCACTTATGCTCAGACCAGACAAGGCTCGAGTCCCACCGCACAATGGGGTAAGTCATATGTCTCGCGAGGTGATGAGAGCGCAACCATGGGACATTACTCAACTGCTAACGGAACGGTGGCCGGAGTTACTACGTCTAAAGGGGGAGAAGCTGCTGCGTCCACTACCAAGTGGGGGAACACCGCAGTGGGTAAGACGGCCAGCGGTAACATGTATGCCGATCACGACGGCAACGTCTACAAAAACACCGGCGATGGTTGGGAAAAGTACGATAATGGAAGTTGGAATCCGGTTACCAAATCTACGCCTAGCCCGAAGTTTTCTGAAGCGACGCAAAATCAGCCGGGCAAAAGCGAACAAAGTCGATCGAATACGCAGCAGCGGTCTTCGTCCGGTCGCGATACACCGCAGTCCTCTCACATGCAGAATCTTGATCGTGAAGCACAGAATCGCACCCGCGGCAGCCAGGAGAGCAGCCGATTTCAACAGTCTCAGCGTGGCGGTGCGAGTAGAGAAGGAGTCGGTGCGCATTCGGGCAGCAATCGCCGCGGCGGAAGAGAGCGGCGATGACTTTCCTAACTGCGCGTAAGATCAATTAAGTTTGACCGAGATCAGTCACTTTGATGCCCTCAACCTCCAAACTGCTTTTATGATTCCACTTCCTTTTGGCCCGATTGTGCCGTGTTTGTTCCTTGCGGCGATAGCACCTGCGAAAGTCACTGACGTAAAAACCGATTCATCGGCTGCGACTAAAGCTCCCACGGTGATTTACGTTAAAACTTTCTCGATCAACAACGTGGCGTCGAAGTCCGAGAATGGCCAGGGAGAAGGACGGCCCCATTTACTTGGTCGTTTACGCGGGGGCGAGGAGAACACGGTGGTTGGGGAGCATCGGGAAGCTCAACAGGAACACACCCTGGCAAGTATTCCGGTGGTATTACAAAAAGCGCTGATCGAAAACCTCGGCAAGTCTGTCGCTCGTGCCGCTAATGGAGATGACGCACATGTTTCGCCAGGTTGCTGGGTAGTTACGGGTGAATTCGTTGACGTCGATACTGGCAATCGCGCTTTGCAGGCCGGCGTTGGTCTCGGCGCGGGGCAAAGTCATCTAGAAGTGCGCGCGAAAGTATATGCCGCCGCCGATATGGACGCTCCGTTCCTCACCTTTGATAGTGAGGGCGCCAGCGGACACATGCCCGGCGCAGCAGTGATGAAGAAAAATCCTTACGTGGCGGCAGCAAAATTCGTCATGAGCAAGACTGAGCCGGAGCGAGAATCGAAGAAAGCTGGGAAAGCAATAGCGAACGAGATCGGCAAGTTTATGTCCGCTCACGGAATTCCGACACTTAAGTCGACGAAGGCTGGCGACCGCGCGCCTGCGCCGGAGAGATAATCAGATTAAATCGGCCGCGTTTCGCGGGCAGGAGTTCTGCAGTCCCTGGCGTTCAATCCTAAATTCGCGATCGACAATCGGAAAGGGCACGGGTCCCCGTAGTTCAACGGAGAGAACGGAGGTTCCTAAGGTAAATCTGACGTTTCATCAGATTTCCTCGGCAATCCTCTGAGCCGCTCAACTTAACCGCTACAGAGACTTACACCGCAGACGGGTTTATCCCACGTCAGGAATCGGCCATCTTCATCGCGCAGGGTGACACAACAGGTGACACAAACTCCCCAAGAAACAAACAAGTTAGGGCGGCACGACAAAATTCGGAACCACCCCGGATGCTGTTTGACTAGTTCTCTCAATCGAGGAAACAATCAGAAGGGGAGAGAAGTCGTCTCGTTTCGCTGAAACTCATGCACTATGGACCAGAAAGTTCTTTCTGAACTTGGCGATTACCTTCTGGCGCACTCCGAAGAGGTTATCGGCGAATGGCTGCGAGCCGTCGAACGTAACGCTGACATGAGCTCATCTGACGAGCTCAGGTACAAAGAACTGGTCGACCACCTGCCAGCAGTTTTTCAGGATCTGGCGAAGCTACTCAAGTGTCCGAAATCGCGTGAAACACGCACCGAGGTGTCTCGGGCTGCGCGAATCCACGGTATACACCGATTTAGGCAGGGCTACCGACTTGAGGAAGTAATACGGGAAGCGAGCATCATCCGAAGAATCCTTTTTCGTGCCTGGGTAGAAGCGTACGCGCGAAAAGTACCCGAATTCAACGGGGAAACCCGAAGAGTGGCCGAAGATATCATTCACCAAGTGGTGGACGACATCGTCACAGACTCGGCCGAACAGTTCGTGGCGGAAAAGGAAAAAGCCACAAATGAGCTAAACATTGCGCTGGCCGATGGTCTTGCTGAGGTGCGCCGCCAAAAGGCTGAGGCCGACGCGGCCAACCAAGCGAAAAACAGGTTCCTGGCAATGCTTAGCCATGAGCTGCGTACGCCCCTTGATCCTATTTTGATGTGGTCTCACGCGATTCTTGAAGATCAAGAGACGCCGCGGGAACTGAAAGAAGGTGCCCGGATGATTCGTCGCAACGTGGAACTCGAAGCTCGCATGATTGACGATTTGCTTGATGTTGCACGGATTTCAGGCGGGAAATTGCAATTGAACTTGCAAGTCTCTGATGCGGCTTCTCTCTTTCGTCACGCGCTTGAAATGGTACAAGCCGAGGCTGTCAGAAGACGGTTCGACATACGCGTCGACCTAACTGCGACAAACCACCGTGTCCTCGTTGATGGCGCACGTATCCAACAGGTGTTTTGTAACGTGTTGAAAAATGCTAAAAAGTTTACCCCCGACGGAGGGACGATTTCAATCCGCTCCTTTAACGAAAATGAGGCGAAAGTTATCTTCGAAATTACGGACACCGGGAGAGGAATTGAGCCTGATCTCCTGCCGAAGATCTTCGACACATTTCAGCAAGGAGTAGCACCGACCGGCGGCCTTGGCCTGGGGTTAGCGATCTCCAAAGCGATCATAGAGGCGCACGGCGGTAGAATTCGTGCGTTCAGTAAGGGAATTGGAACGGGCGCTACTTTCACCATTGAGCTCAAAACCGCACCAAACGAGTCCACTTTGTCCCCGTAGTTCAACGGATAGAACGGAGGTTTCCTAAACCTTAAATGTGGGTTCGATTCCCGCCGGGGACATTGCATTACATGCCATCGCGTGGACAACTTAAGGGTAACTCTACGCGGAGGTTCGATTGATTCGCTTTTCTCCCGAAAAGCTTACGCCTTCGGGGCTTCGTCCATCCGGCTAGGCTCCCGCCGGCAGTATTCCCACGCGGGACATTACTCCAAGTGCCGCGGGATTGGCCAACTTCGAGGTTGTGCGACACGAGGGTTCGATTGATTCGCGTTCTTCCCGAACGCTGACCTTATGGGCTTCGTCTATCTGCTGCGCTCCGGCGCGCTCCGTTCTTGCCAGGGAGTCTGCGCTAGTTGAGTGCGTAGGCCTCGATCAAGGCGTTGCCGGTCGCGCCGTTTACACCGCTCAAGATTGCCGTGTAATTGCCGGGAGCGAGCGTAGTCAGGATGGCTGATTCGACATCGGCCGGCGGTGCCAGCCCGGTGGCAATGATTTGACTTTGTTGACTGCTTTTCCAGTTGTCGTTCGCCAGAATGCGCGTCCCTTGCGCGTCGCGCAGGTCGAGGAACGGGTTGCCGAGAACATTGGTGACGTTAAACGGCGCTTGCGCCAAAGTAGGTCCGAGTGCACGGACAAGCACCTGCTGGTTATCTGGTCCTTGAACAATCAGGCCCGCAATCATTACATTGTTACCCGTCTGAACAAAGCCGCGCGTCGAAATGTTACCGAACTGGCTGGAAGCAATTGGGTCCAGGTCATAGCCTTCAATCAACGCTACACCGGTGATATTATTCACCCCGCGCACAATGGCGGTGTAGTTCCCGGGATTCAACGTTGCGAGAATGGCTGGTTCCAGGTTATCTGGCGGCGCGTAGCCACTTGCGCGAATCTCATCGACGCTGGCGCTGTTGGTCCAATTATCGTTAGAAGTGATTAGCGCGCTGCTGGCGGCGTGAAGCTCGAGGGTGGGATTGGCGAGGGCGCCCGGAATATTGAAAGGTGCTCGCCCCAAGGTCGGACCGAGGGCCCGCAGGAGTACGCGTTTCGGGCTACTTCCGCTGACGATTAGTCCCGCGATCATGACATTGTTGCCTGTGCCCACAAAACCCCGCGTGGAGATGTTATTCAAGGCATGCAGCCTTAAACTACCCGGCGCATAGTTGTGGCCGGAATCGAATGTGAAAAATACACCGGCTGGACCACTCAGGAAAACCTGCGTAACCACATCCGTCGTCCCTTCCACTTGCGGATAGAATCCGCGGGAGCCGTTCGCGTTCTGAAAAGCGCCGGCGTATCCGGCGGCGTTGGCGACGTTTTGCGCCGACAAATCCAACCGGTGTCCGACTGCGGTGTTAAACGAATAGGAGGTAAGGCTATTCTGCAAGTAGGGTGCTCCGTTCAGCTCGGCCAGCGTCTGTTCGTCAAACAAGGTGACGTAGCCGCTTGAGTCGACTCCCGCATTCTCGCCGTTTGGGTATGGATTGTTAAATGGAGCTATGCCGGTGGGCTCACCCAGCACGTTAAGGCTGCGGCTTACCGCGATGACTTTGATTACTACCGGTGTTCCCACCGGCAGGGTGTTCGAGGCGACGATCCCGCTATCGCTAAACTTAAGAGTGAGATGCGAAACGACTTCGGCATGCCCGTCGTTCTCGACATGGCTGACTTGAGTATCAGCCGATTCCGGCATTGCCGTTAACACGAACTGTATTGAGTCGGTGAACGACCCATAGTTGACCTTACCCTCACCCGCCACGGTCGCGGCATAATGAAAGAGTCCAGTCGAGTCCGTTAGATTACCGTTGGCATTCACTGTGACTTTCTTGGCCGTCCCGTCCGGAACGATTAGAGGCGAAAGAAATTTGCGACCGAATGGGCCTGACGTTTGTGCCAGCCCATACCAACCGCTTCCAGTTGCGTCCAGACTGACACTCGCCGCCTCGATCTGAGGAGCGAGGTTTAACAGGAGAACGGCAAGTAAAAAGACTGTTTGCCGCCACCGATGTGCGAGCGGCGCCGGAATGCCCTCGAAAACTGGTCTCACCTTTTTCATTGTTGTGCGTGACATTTGAACCCGCGACGGCCCCTGAGCCCGGTTTACAGTTTTTAACGCCGGAGTCGCATATTGGCTCAATTTGTGAGGCAACGTCTAACAAACCTCCCCGTCATTCACAAGGAAAAAGACCCTAAAAAACGCCACGCTCCCTCGCGCAGGCAGTTTGCGCGCCGGCGCTGAAACTGGACGGCAGTGTTCAGCGCTCGACGGAGTCGTTCACCCGATACCCGGCAAGACGATGTCCCGGAACGAAACCGAACCACGTCTGAGGCTTACGCGAAGTCCTGTCTATCGATTGCAACGGGACCCGACCCCATTTGCAGATTCAGGTTTGCGATGGCCGATTGGAAAGCGCGGACGACCGACGTGGTTTGCACCGCCCCTGCAGCGTTTACTCCAGCGCGTAAACTTCTACCAGCGCATTGCCAATCGTATTATTATATCCTCGCACAACGGCGGTGTAGTTCCCTGGCGCCAGCGTTGCCAGAATGGCCGATTCCAAATCGTTTGGCGGTGCGAGGCCGGTCGCGGAGATGCTGCTTTGCTGAGTGTCTTTCCAATCATCGTTAGAGGCAATTAAAGTCCCGTTACCATCATGAAGCTCCAGCTTCGGATCAGTTAGCACATTCGGCACACCGAAGTTAGTCAGCGTGGGTCCGAGGGCACGCACAACTACCAGC
>JBKPQI010000240.1:0-21528 GCA_046733975.1 Verrucomicrobiota bacterium | reverse complement strand
CTGATATTTCGCGGGGTCCTCGTCGTTGACCTTTAAAAGCTTGATCAATTGCGGACCGCGATTTCCACGCCGGGTCTCGCCGTAAATCCACATCCCATCGCGGAGGGCAAAACGACGCACAATTTCCGGTGTCACGAAAATGTCTTGCGCCGCCTGCACGAAATTGCGTTTGGGATCACGCAGAAATCCGAAACCTTTGCCCGAAATTTCGATAATCCCTTCCCCAAATTCCGGCTCTCGCGGCTCAGCCATCTCCCCTTCGCCGGCTGCCACTTCAGTTTGCACATCGGAGGATTCCGCCGGCGCGTCGTTGTTGAAATTGTTTTCCCGATCCGCGTTCATGTAATCGGAATTGAAATTGCGACGGCGTGGATAACGCCGGCGGGGACGCCGGTGCCGCTCGCGATCCGGACGCGGTTCTGTCTGCGGCCGAGCCTCAGTCTCGGTTTGGGCCTCGGTGGGCCGGCTGTCGTTCTCTTCGCTCATAAAAAACTCGCTTCAGGAGTCAGGGCTGCGTTTGTTGCTATCTCAGTTTCAGGCTGGCAATTTCGCCAGCGTTTCGTCGGAAATTTCTAAATTTGAATAGACGTTTTGCACGTCGTCATCGTCTTCCAGTGCGTCGCACAACCGCAGAACCTGTTGCGCGACAGACCCGTCCGCGACTGTAATTGTAGTATCAGGGATGAAAGTAAACTTTTGGCTCTCGGTGGTAACGCCAGCTTTTCTGAGCGCCTCAGCTACAGCATAGAGCTGATCGGGAGCAGTCATTATAAGATACATATCCTCCTGGTTTGTCAACTCCTCGGCCCCGGCTTCCAACGCCAGCTCAAAAATTTTTTCTTCATCGATGGAAGAGCAAGGAATGACGATCTGGCCCTTGCGATGGAACATGTACGAGACACTTCCATTGGACGCGAGATTTCCATTATTCTTCGTAAAAATACTACGGATCTCAGCCGCGGTGCGGTTCCTATTGTCGGTGGCCGCCTCGACAATGACCGCGACACCTCCGGGCGCGTAACCTTCGTAGGTAATTTCGTCAAAATGCTGCGCTTCCATGCCTTCGCCGGTCCCCCTTTTGATCGCTCGGTCAATGTTGTCGTTGGGCATGCTGGCCGCACGCGCCGCCAGGATCGCACTGCGCAATCGCGGATTACCATCCGGATCCCCGCCGCCAGTTTTCGCTGCGATCGAAATTTCTTTCGACAGCTTGCTGAAAATCTTGCCGCGCTTGGCGTCAATGGCGCCTTTGAAGCGTTTTACCTTCGACCACTTGCTGTGTCCCGCCATAAATCCGGGGCGAAATAATTTTTTCGTGAAAGTTCGCCTGGCCAGAGATCCGATGACTTGGGAAACGGGCGCGCCTCGAAGAGAGATCTACCGAGGAGGCGGACTAACCAAATCAATTCAACTGCACCGGAATGGATTTGTCAAGATATGAAGGAAAGCTAGTGGATATTCGCAATTCGGCCGATGTGTACCCCCCAGGCGTTTCTCAGGCGAAAACTGAGCTTGCGTTTGATGCCGGTGGCTTTCGCGCGCTCACATCGAGAATTGCATTTCCGCAGGCGAAGCAATTTGGGCGTGGCCTCGACGTATTCTAGTGCCTTCTCGTACGCTCCGAGACTCGTGCGTAGCTGAACGGCTTTACCTTCGCTCTGGGTGCGCATGTTGGTGAGATGTTTCGCCTGCAGGGGTTTACCGGCAAGTCCTCCGGTCGCGCATTTTCACCGACAATCATTCCTGCATAGACGTCTTCTTGCAGTCCAATGAACAGCCCGACGCCTGAACGAAAGCCAATGATGATGCTCATATCGAGGCGAACAGTTTCATTTGAGTTAACGGTGAACTCTTGAGGTCTTGCCCGCAGACGCTTGGCCACCCGTCCTTCCACATCGAGAATGTAGGCGCCAGGCGGCAGCGAAACGCGGTAGTTTCCTTGCTCATTTGGAGTCACCCGCGCGACTTCTTTTTTGTCGCTCTGACTTAGGACGACCAGGGGATATTCAGCATAAGTTTCGGGCGCAACTGCTGACCGTGGCATGTTGTCGGAGGGCTCGACCGCCCAGGGAAAGACAATCTTTAACTGTCCCTCCAGGAAACCCGGCGGCACAGCGGCGTCCGACATTCCGCAACCGATCGGAATCCAAAACGTGCAGGCGCCGATCAGGTACTGGAAGAAGAGTACCATCCATTTCATTGGAAGAAATGGGCGGGATAGCCTTTAGCTATCCCGCCCAGTTATGAAACCAGTTTACTACAGGCCCAGTTTCCAGGCGCTGCGGCCGTGGGTTGCCGCGTAGAGCACCCGGTGGGTCGAGTCGATCGTCAGTCCGTAGACCGCCACCGGCGGAAGACCGCTTGCGGCCGGAGTCCACGTGTTTCCACCCGACGGGAGCATGTTCACGCCAAAATCGGTTGAGACGAAGAGATTGCCCGTCTGAGAGTCGTAGGCGATGTCCGTGATCGGCTCGTCTCCGAGGTTGTGGTCGATGTTGGTCCAGGCCCCCTTATGACTGTTCGGGTTGTAGGTGACTTCGAACACGTGCCCTGGCTGGGTCGGGTTGTACGCGTTGTAGCCCGAGAACGAGATGAACGCGTGGTTCGGGTTCGACGGGTCGACGGCGATCCCGCTTACGAAGCGAGTCGGAGTCGACGACTTGTCGATGCGGTAGAAGGTCACCGCGCTTGGCGTAGCGTTATCGGCATTCGAGGAGACGAAGACGCGTCCACGCCGCAGTCCCACCCAAAGTGTGCCGGTGTCGCTCGGCGCCCGCTCGGTAGCGACGACGTAGCCGCTGCTGCCCGGGTTCTTGTCGGCCCCGAAGGTCGTGCTGGTCAGATCTTGGCCGATCGCGACCCAGTCACCGCAGGGCACATCGAAGGTGCCGAAGAACTCGTTACAATGCTGTTCCAGGAAGGCTTTGCCGCCATTGTCGTCCTGCGTCCGCCAGACGTGCTGTAGCCCAGTGAATAGCGTCCGGTCGACCACCGGATCGAAGATGATCGGAATGTAGAACGAGCGACCCTCGCCGGCTGCGGCCCCCGAACCGAAAAATGTATCCGACACCCAGTTCCACGCCAGTTCGTTGCCGGGGTACGGGAACCCGTTGTAGGAATTAGTGTTGAAACTGAAGTTCATGTCGATTTGGGCATCGAAAAACGTGTGGAAACGCTTCTCCGAGCTAGAGAAGTGGATGCCTGATTGGCCGCCGTCACCGAAAATAGTCACGAACCAGCTGCCGTTGGGGAAGGCCTGCGTTCCGTTGTCCTGCGTGCCACCCATGATGTCATCGCTGGCAGTGGCCGGGTTTTTCGACAAGCTCTGGAACTGGAGTGTCCCCAGTCCCGCGTTCATCGTGAAGATCTTCGTCGGCACTTTCGAGAGCCAATTCTTGCAGTCGACGAGATCCGGCCCCGTGATCGCACGCCCCACGCATTGGCCCGACGCGTCGCTAAACAAGCCGCTCAGCCTCCAAAGGCCGCCATCGTTGCCGATGAAGACGATATCCGGATTGAACGGAGTCGCGGCGATCGCGTGCTGGTCCGGGTGCAAGCTCACTCCCGGGGTATCGATGGTCATGTCTGTGAAGCTAACCCCGGCGTCCGCGGAGCGCTGGATCCCGCGCCCGTTTGACCGTCCGCCAAGCTCCGGGTAGAACAACGAACCGCCGATGTAGACGGTGCCGGGCGCACCCGGCGGCGAGTACACGGGCATGTCGTACGAGCACTGAGTCCGGCAGTAATCGTATGAGGCGAAGCCGGGCTTGCCGTTCTTCGAATCGGACAGCTTCGTCCAGCCGCCGTTGTTCCCACCGACTAGCGTCGCCGCCGACACATTGGCGTTGTCCACCCGGTAGAAATCCGCCGGCGCGCTGCTGGAATCGCCGACGTAGATGCGGAGGTTCCCGAGGTTCGGCGCCAGCGAGAACTCCGTCCGCGAAAAAGATGACTGCGCGACAGTGCCGTTGCCTGCCGATTTGAAGATCTGGTGGAAAACGCTGTCGCCATCGAGGGTAACCGAGCGCCGGAAGACGCCATAATCGAAGAACGAGGCATAGACCTGCGTTTCGGTCCCCGGACGATACAGCTCGATGTGCGAACAACCGCCGCGGTAAAAGTCGCCGCCGTTGGCGCTTGCTGGATTCACCAAGTCCTGGGTTAGGATCACAGCCGGTGAGAACGTCGCCCCGCCGTTACTCGACTCGTAGAGTCCAACCATTGCTGAATTGGGCGGCGTGAAGCGGCCGCCGTTGACCGACGACGCTCCGTGCCGCGCAACGTCGGTGCCGATGAAGATGTGGCTGGCGTTGGCTGGATCGACAGCAATCGCACCGATCGAGCGGCCCGTCGCAACCGGGCAGGTACCGCTGCCTGAGGCGCATGGAGCTGTTGATGCCGTACTTCCGGCAACGAGTGACCAGGAACTGCCACCGTTGGTGGACTTGTAGAGACCGACGCCGGCCTCGGAGTCGCTTGAGCCGTTAGGCTCACCGGTTCCCACGTACAACGTGTTGCCAGTTGTGTCGGTCGGATCGAATGCGAGCGAGCCGATTGCATTCGACGGGATGCCGCTGCTCATCGAAGTCCAGATCGGATTAGAGGCAAGTGCGTTGGTTGTTTTCCAGACGCCACCACCTGCAGCGCCAATAAATACGGTACAACTGGACGAACTGCAGTTCGGAGCAACCGCGATTGCGGTCGCGCGGCCGGAGAAGATCGTCCCGGCTGTAGCGCCGGTCGACTCGGACGAGACGACATCATCCGCGGGAACGCCGTTTGGACCGAGCGGTAACCAGCTCGTAAGCGCGGCAGGCGCAAGATTCGAGATCGCTTGGGCCGCGCCCGCGGCCGCCTGCTGCTGCGCGGCCTCAATGAATTTCTTCGGGTAGGCGCGATTGTCGTAGAGCTCCTGGGCGCGGCCGTTATGGATGCGATTCGACGATTCGGGTTCGCCACTCTGACTTAATTTGCCAAGCGATGTTTCGAACGACTCTTCACGGAGTTCCCGGAGGTGCTTGGCGAGGGCAGTCGGCAATGCACCCGAGCGCTGCAATTTAGGTTGATTGCTGCCTTTCGTTTTCCCGACCAACGAAGGGCCAGATGGATTTACCGCGACAAAGGCCATAGCGGCGGCCGCGGAGATAAACGCACAGCTAAACAGGAAGCGGGCGCCGACCAGAACGAAACTCCAACAAGTTAACACGCGAGATCTCTTCATAATTTTAAGATTTTTAATTTAGCTCGTGGGAGCTGCATTCGACCCGTCTTTGTTGCCGCGGTCAAGACTTTTGCCATTACATTTTAGTAATGTTTAAACGGATTCCGTATGCCAATTGTCATGGGTCGGTTTCGTGCCATTCTGATGTGGGGTGGTGAGTGAGGGACTTTCACATTCCAACCCAGCGTTTTTCCCTGATGAACGAGGAATCTTTACTTTCGCAATTCGACATGCTGCTTCCACTGGCGTCGGCGTGGGCCACAGAAGAGGAAGAGCAAATCCTCCGCGACGGTGTCTCGCTCTCGTTAGAAGAACTCGCCGACGCCCGTGCCATCGGCATGCAACAACCCAATCGGGTACGGTTATTAAGAATCGAAACCATCCCAAGACCATCGCAGCCTCAGCTCAAAGCTGCGTGCGAAGCGATTGATTTTCTCACGCCCGCAACGCGCGGATTAACGCTGGGGCACGGAATTTTTATTCGATCGGATTGTTGGCGAGATCGATTGCTGATCGTCCATGAGCTCGTGCACGTTGCCCAGTACGAGAAGATGGGTGGGATTCTTCCATTTCTCCGCAGATATCTTTACGAATGCCTCACCCTTGGCTATTCCGCATCACATTTGGAACAAGAAGCGATCGCCGTGACCGCGCGGGTTTGCGGCGGATAATTGATTGAAGATTAAGCGGGCGGTCGGCCGCAGCCGTTCGAGCCGGGATTGCTAACGATTCTTGGGAGAAACCCAATCGGCGTGAGACCGGCGGCGACGACGGCCGCGCGTTGCGCGCGGCCGTCCGAATGATTCGAGTCCGTATTTGGAGCAGCGCGCCACTTCTGCGAGGCGCTCCGCTGCCAAATTATTTCCGGGCGGCCTGCACCGCTTTGGTCGCATTGACCAGGCCGAACCCGGTGAAGCGGTTGATCGCCTGCGGAGGGTTGGCGGTAACCGCGCCCGTAGAAGTCGAGCCGTCGCTCATCGTCACGGTGATATTCATTCCACGGAAACGGTCTGGATCTTCTTGCGTCGAGCCCTCGATTGGTGCGAATACTGACATGCCGAACCGGAACGCATCGCTGGCGGCAAAGGCACCGGAGGCGAACTGCAAGGTGAAACGCGTCTGGTCGGGGCTCACTGTAAAGGTGACATCCGAGGCCGAAATGCCGTTCGCGGTGCCGACGTGGAAGCGGTTAGGATTCAAGCTCCACACCAGACCGGTCGGCGTGCTGTCGAACGACACCGTCGATACTGATGCCTTGGCGGACGGCTGCACCGCGAGCCCGAAGTAGTCGTGCCAGCGAGTCCAATCGCCTTGAGCGGAGAAGGTCACTGGGCCCACCGAAGCGGAAGCGCTCTGGCGGTCGTTGGGCACTGGAATGGCTGTGGCCGTATTCTGCAGCGCGGAGTAGATCGCCGCAGGCGTGAGCTTACCGGGACCGCCAGCAGCCTGGATCATCAGGGTTGCCACGGCAGCCGCGTCTGGCGCAGCCGCGCTGGTTCCGAAGAAGTTAGGGAATCCGGTGCCGTCTCGATCGTCAGAGTCGAAGAAGAAGGTTGTATCTACCCCGTCCGCTGCGGTGATCTGAGGCGTGTTGCGGATCTCGGGCTTGCTCAGTCGGTTCCCGTTGCCGTCGAAGTAGATCGTCGTCGGTCCGGGCGAGCTGAAGTCCTCCGGGAAGTTGGGGATCGCGTAATACATCGCAGCAACGCCCTGCCCGCCGCGCGCCGCGGCGTGACCCCACGTCGACGAAGCGCCCTGCCGTGCGCTCACGCCTAGGGCGTTGATCGTCACGTACTTGATATGCTGGGCCGGACCGTCGTTCATTTTGCCGATCAGGATTTGGTAATCGCTCGCATTCGCGCCGCCGTGAATCTCATTCGGGAACGGCAGGAGCTCGGCTAGCTCGATGGCGGCGTCGACGGATGGCGAAGTGTTGTCGTCGTGCGTGTAGAACACCGTCTTGCTGTTGTCCGGATTCATCCAGTTGCCGTCCTTGTCGAAGACGAAGATCGCGTAGTCAGTCTGGACCTTGCCCATGAAGAACGGCTCGTCCCACTGAAAGTCGATGACATTGTCGCCGTTGGTCGTGTACCCCTGCGTGATACTCGCTGAACCGTCCGCGTTGCGGAAGTTGTGGAAGCTCTTCGGGCGGAGCTGGGCGGGGATCTGATTGATTTTAACGTTGCCGCCGCCGTTGTTCACCACCGTCTGCGCGTTGGCGAACGAGATTGGAGTGTAGACCCCTTCGTAGGCCTCGACTCCGTTGTTCATTGCGGAAGAGAAGTAGGCGCCGCCCGACGCGCTCACCTGATCTACCGCCTTGGCGACGAGACCATCCGAGTACATCGGCTCGTCGAAGTAGATGACATCGTCGACTACCACATCCGCGTGGAAATCACCCGTGCGTAGCGCGAGGATGTTGTTGGCAAACTGCACCTCGCCGTTGAAAGCGCTGGCGAATCCGAGCTGGGCGCCGGGCGCAATGTCGTGAACGAGCTGCAGCATGGCGCGGCCCTCGTCCTCACCGGGGCCCTGCGACGGATCCAGCTCCTGCACGACCGTGACAGGCGAGAGATCGCCACTGGCGACGTCCTGCGCAGCGTGGGTACTGCAGCCGGTGCAGGCATCGAAGCTGTCGGAGAGAGCACCGATTTTCGTGCCGCGACCGTCAATGCCTGTTTGCAGCACCTTATCCGCCTTCTCCACCGCCACGGCTTGGCTTTGCACCGACCCGGCGTTCTTTTTGGGTTTCAACTGGGCGCGAATGAGAGACACGTACGATACCCCTGCAACGGCGCGAGCAGATTTGAGGGGCAAATATCCTTCGATCAGTCGCGGATCAATACTGCTCGTTGCGGTCAGCCGGAAGCCGGCGGCTGAAAGCCCCGGTAACGCCTGCGTCACAGTGACACCGTCGGCCAGGCGGATTTTTACAATCGGATCGCCGGCGCGGTTTGCGAGGTGGAACGAAAGCAGGGTGGGTAAGCTTGGATCGTGCGCCTCATAGCGGGCCACGAGCTGACCGAGTGATCCGGTCAATTGCGCGGCGGAGGCCGGCGTCGCAAGCGACAACACCGCGAGAATCAGCATCGCGAGGAACAGCGCGGCACGGAGTACGAAGAAGCGTAGAATAGCGGATTTATTCATAATGGGAGATTCTGGACGGTCGATTATAAGTTATAGTTAAGATTATGGACGTTCTATGCAAAACAGCATCGAAGGGGCATCATTTACTGGATTAGCGTGAGATGTCAATTATTTTTAATGAGTTTTGCGGAAAAATTTTCGGCTGCGACTTCCGACCCCTCTCGCAGTCACAAAATGGTCATGCCGTCGCGACTGCCACTGCTCGTTTTCGCGCAGTCGCACCCAAAATGCGTTTGCGCAGGCGAAGCGATTTAGGTGTCGCCTCTACGTACTCATCCGCATCGATGTACTCTATCGCGCGCTCGAGAGTCATTTTGAGTGGCGCTTCCAGTTGAATGCCTTTGCCTTCGCCCTGGCTGCGCATGTTGGTAAGATGTTTAGCCTTGCACGGATTCACCGGCAGATCTTCCGGACGCGCGTTTTCTCCCACAATCATGCCCTCGTAAATTTCTTCCTGCGGCCCGACAAACAATTTGCCGCGGGCCTGAATGTTGTTGAGCGCGTAGGCCGTGCTGGTTCCGGTTTCCATCGAAACCATTACGCCACGATTGCGTCCAGCAATTTCTCCCTTGAACGGCGCGTACTCTCGAAAGAGATGGCTCATCATCCCTTCGCCACGCGTGAGGTTCACCAAATCGGTTTCAAATCCAATCAAACCGCGCGTGGGGATAATGGCGTCGATCGAGACGCGATTGGCATGATGATCGATGGCGGTGACTTCGCCTTTGCGCCCCGCCAGCGCCTGCATGACATCGCCAACATTTTCATTTGGCACTTCTACGTTAAGATTTTCGATTGGCTCGAGCAAATTCCCATTCGCATCACGATGGAAAATGACTTCCGGCCGGGAAACCATTACCTCGTAGCCTTCGCGTCGCATTTGCTCGACCAAAATCGCGATCTGCATTTCGCCGCGCGCGTTGATTTCGAAGGCACCAGCAGTCTCGGTGTCGGCTACTTCTAACGAGACGTTGGTCCTGGTTTCGCGCACCAGTCTCTCTTTGATGTGTCGCGCCGTGACAAATTTCCCGTCGCGGCCGGCAAACGGGGAATCGTTCACCAAGATTCGCATTCGAATTGTGGGCGGATCAATGTCGACGAATTGCAGCGGTGTCCGTTCTTCGCGGTCGGTCAGAGTTTCGCCGATAAAGATTTCCTCAAACCCGCTGAGTCCCACGATGTCGCCGGCGCTGGCATTTTTCACCTGCACCTGCTGCAAACCTTCATAGGTAAACAGCGCGGTGACGGTGCCGCGCGCCCGCTCGCCATTGCGATGAATGCAAACGATCGAATCATCCACGCTGACGCGCCCGCTTACGACGCGTCCCAAGGCGATCCGGCCCAGATAATCGCTGTAATCGAGATTCGACACTAACAGTTGGAAAAATGGATCACCGGAACTGGCTGGCGCAGGCACGTGTTCGACGATCGCTTCGAACAGCGGCGTCATGTCTTCGTTGTTCTCGTGCAATTCACGCAGGGCGAATCCATCCTTCGCGCTCGTGTAAATGATTGGAAAGTCCAACTGCTCATCGGTGGCCTTGAGCTCGACGAAGAGATCAAACACCATGTCCAGAACCTTGTGCGGTCGCGCGTTTTCGCGATCGATTTTGTTAATGACGACGATCGGTTTGGCGTTATTCTCAAGCGCTTTTCGCAAAACGAAACGGGTCTGCGCTTGCGGCCCGTCATGCGCGTCGACCACCAGCAGGACGCCGTCGACCATTTTCATAATGCGCTCGACTTCGCCGCCGAAATCGGCGTGCCCCGGAGTGTCGACGATGTTGATGCGATAGCCGTTCCAGTGAAAGGCGGCGTTTTTGGCACGAATGGTAATTCCTTTCTCGCGCTCCAAATCCATCGAATCCATCACCCGTTCGTCGACTTTTTGATTGGCGCGGAAGGTGCCCGACTGGCGCAGGAGTTGATCAACCAAAGTCGTCTTACCATGGTCGACATGCGCAATGATGGCGATGTTACGAATTTTATGCATTCAGGTTTCCATCCGTTCCTGGAGAGCAACCCGCGCCAATTAGCGGAACAAGAGTGACACGCCGGCGGGGTGCTAATTAAGCGGCGGAATATGCCGCAGCCTCATCTGCCGTCAAGCCATTACAGGTGGCAGAGCGCATCCTTGCCGCTGCAGGATCTGGCGCTGTCCTTCGCTATCGGCGGGCACTGACAACGGCTACACGAAAGCAGGCCTGCCGCTACTTGAACGGCCCAAAAACCAGCAAACACGTTGCGTTACCGCCGCACGTAATGCCCGTGAACCCAGACCCTGTGATAATGATACCACCTCCAATGTCCGGGTACCCAAACGTAATAAACCGGCCCGACATAGTAGCCGGGCCCATGGACGTAATATGGGCGGTCGCCGACTGCGACATTCACGATCACGGCATTGGCGGCCGGAATCATTGCTGCGAGCACTGCCAGAAATAGTCCAATCTTTAGTTTCATAACTGTTAATGGTATTTCCAGTTTAGACCGACGTTGGAGGCGGTTTATTCGGGTTCCGAGTCATGACGGAAGCCACTGTTTGAATTCTAATGTAGACTCACTCGATGTTTGAAATTGATGCTCTCGATCACGTGGCCTTGTCGGTGCGCGACGTGGCGCACTCGGCAGGATGGTACATCGACGTTCTCGGCTTCAGGCGACTGCATAAGGAGATGTGGAATGGAATTCCGGTCTTCGTCGGCAACGGCGATGCCGCCGTTGCCTTATTTCCTGCATCGGAGGAGGTCAGATCAGCGTCGGCCGATCCCGCCACTCTACGAGTGCTTCATTTCGCTTTTCGCGCCAATCGCAAGAATTTCCTGCGTGCCCAGGATGAACTGAAAAAACGTGGGACATCGTTCCAGTTTCAGGATCATGAAATTTCGCACTCCATTTATTTTCGCGATCCCGACGGACACGAAATCGAGATTACGACCTACGAGCTATAAGGGTTTTGCGTGTAGTCGCCTCGTTCTGTTGAGGCGTCAGATACGGTGACTGAGCGCGTGGCTACAATCATTCGGAATCCTTTACGCGCTGGCTTCTGCCAGCGTCGGCTGCGGCGCCGGTTCCACCCACTTGCCATGCTCGCGAATCAGGTCTTTTAGACGCTCGACTGCTTCGGCCTCCGGGATGTTGAATTTCACCGCCTGCTTTCCGACATACAGATTCACCTTGCCCGGAGCGCCTCCCACGTAACCGAAATCGGCATCGGCCATTTCGCCGGGCCCATTCACGATGCAACCCATAATCGCGATCTTCACTCCCTTGAGATGAATCGTCGCCGCCTTAATTTTTGCGGTCGTGGTTTGCAGGTTAAACAGAGTACGGCCGCAACTTGGGCACGCAACATAATCGGTTTTGAAAATGCGCGATCCTGCCGCCTGCAAGATGTTGTAACTCAATCGCAACGATTGGCCGGGCGCTTCCTCGCCCTGCACCAGAATAGCGTCGCCGATTCCGTCGCAAAGAAGCGAGCCGATGTTGGTGGAAGCGATGAGAAGCGTATGCAGAAAATCTGTCATCCCGAGCGAAGTCGAGGGATCCTGTGGTGGAAGCTTTAAGTTAACGCCCGCGGGATCCTTCGAGTCCGAGCCGGACGGGCGTTCCGCTTCGCTCCGCTCAGGATGACTGAGGATGTCTTTCAGCAAGATGGGGTGACGTGATTGCAACTTTGCCGCGAGCAAACGAAACGCCGGGATTAACGGCAGGTCGATTCCATCTTTTACGGTGACGATTTGCGCGTCTGCGGAATCGTTCACGCGCGAAATTGCCGCGTCATTGCGCGGATCGAGTTCCACCACATTGGCTTTTTCGAAAATGATTTCCGGCTTGTAATCGCCCCTCCGATCGATCTTATGCGCGATCTTTTCGTGTTGCGCTTGGCGAATAAGAACGCGCACCAATTCGTCACCGCCGAGTCTTGCTTGTAGCGCCGGTCTCTGACCGTCGTTGGTTTCATTTCGACGATCGGAGATCGCCGCTACAGAAACCTTCTCCGTTGTACGTCGCTGATACGAAAACGGGTCAAAAGACAATCGGGCATTGGGCGTTATCCGCCCGTCCGACTCGGACCGTTGGGCGTTTGGCGTTATCTGGATGGTTTTGATCAGCGCTTTCGCGACCGGAATCTCATGAATGCTATCCTCGGTTAACGAGACGCGGATGGTATCGCCAATTCCATCGGCAAGCAGGGAACCAATCCCGATTGCACTCTTAATCCGCGCGTCTTCGCCCTCGCCGGCCTCGGTCACGCCGAGATGGATGGGATAATTCCAATCCGGTCCTTCTTCATTCAAGCGCGCGACCAGCAATCGATACGCCGCGATCATCACCTTGGGGTTGCTTGACTTCATGGAAAAGACAAAGGCGTGATAGTCGAGATCACGGGCAATCCGGGCGAACTCGAGCGCGCTTTCTACCATGCCGAGTGGCGTATCGCCGTAGCGATTCATAATGCGGTCGGAGAGGGAACCGTGGTTGGTCCCGATCCGCATGGCGATTCCGCGTTGCTTGCACAGTCCCACCAGCGGTGCGAATCGTTGTCGAATTCTCGTTAGTTCTGCCGCATATTGCTCATCCGTATACTCGATGATCTTGAATTTCTTGGAGTCGGCATAGTTGCCGGGATTGATTCGGACCTTGTCGACCCATTTTGCCGCTTCCAAAGCGGCTTCGGGCTTGAAGTGAATGTCGGCCACGATCGGCACGTTGCACCCGCGGTCCCGCAACCCGCGCACGATGTGTTGCAGATTGGCCGCGTCTTTCACCGTGGGCGCTGTGATGCGCACGATCTCGCATCCCGCTTCTGCCAGTTCGATTGTCTGCGCGACGGAAGCTTCAGTGTTCATCGTGTCGCAGGTAATCATCGACTGCACCCGGATGGGATTGTCGCCTCCGATACCAACATTGCCCACGCGCACCTCGCGTGTTGGCCGCCGCTGATACGAAAATGGATCTGCGCAGTAATTCATTGTTTAGGTTCGACCAGCACGGCCGTTCCATAACAAAGCACTTCCGTAACGCCTTGCATGATCTCGGTTGCGTCGTAGCGCAAACCGATGATGGCGTTGGCACCGAGTTGCTGCGCATGTTGAAGGCAAAGCTCGAGCGCGTGCTGCCGAGTTTTTTCGCACAAATCAGTAAGAATCGTGATGTTGCCGCCAACCAGCGTCTGGAGTCCCGCGCCGATTGTTCCAAAGATAGAGCGCGATCGCACGATGATCCCGCGAACTACTCCGAAGTTTTTCGCTATCCGGTAACCGTCGAGTTCAAACGCCGTCGTCGTCATTGCTGGGTTCATACCCGCAATTTAGGCACGGTTCAGCCCCGCTGCATCGAAGGTTTAGTGCTGAGAACTGGAGGTGCGCTTGGGAACGAATTTCGGTCCGGACCGGCCAAATAAATCCTGCACGTCAAAAAAAGCGATGTAGACCATGAATCCGATGATGAGCACGGCGCAAGCGGTCTGCACCACCTCCAGGACGCGCGCATTGACCGGCCGTCGGCGCAGCGCCTCGATGATCGCCAGAGTGATATGGCCCCCATCAAGAACCGGCATCGGAAGCAAGTTTAACAAGGCAAGGTTCACATTCAGAACCACGCTGAACCAGAAGGCCATTAGCCATCCGTCGTGATTTTCAAACATCAAATAATAGACTCGCAACATCATGACCGGACCGCTCATGTGCTGCAGCTTCACGTCCGATTTGGGCGAAGCGATGGCGGCGAAGGTGTTGACAACGGCGAGCGTGGCGGCGCGGACCTGCTCCAATGGAGTTGGGTGCGTTCGTGTTAATTTGCCATAGGTGTCGAGGACAATCCCGTAATTGTCTTCCCAGCCGATACCGATGCGCGGGTATTCTTCCCCCTGCGGAACTTCCGGAGTCACCTCCAATTGAAGATTCCTACCCTCACGCACGATGTTAAAACGAACCGCCTTCCCACCATGATGCCTGATGTAGTCCGAAGCTGCGCCAGCGCTCTTCACCGGAATACCGTCGATCTGAGCGACAACATCTTTCTCCTGGAAACCGGCTCGCGCCGCCGGTGACTCTTTTGATACGTCACCCACCACCAGTGGACCTGGTTCAAAGGGAAAAGTCACATCGGCGCCTTTGCGCCTTACGTTCAAATTGAGCGGTGTCGACGGATTCTCGCGCAAAAAATCATCAATGCCGTTGATGTGGTAAAGACGCTTTCCGTTGATCCCTACGATCAAATCATTGGCCCGTAATCCAGCCTTTGCCGCAGGACTACCGGGTTGCACTCGCGCGATCAGCGGAGTTTCTGCCGGATAAATCTCGATCTGCCGCAGTCCTTTTCGCATCCACGCCCGCGTTGCTGGGATAATCGGTTTTGCTTCCACCGTGATCAGCCGCGTCTTTCCATCGGTCTCTCGCTGCACCGTGATGGGAATGGTGTCGCCTTCGCTTCGAACAATGCGCCAACTGATGGAATCTTCGTTCATCCCTCCGAAGCGCGTGACTGCATGACCGTCCACCGAGACAATCTTGTCGCCGGTTTTCAGTCCCGCTTGAGCCGCCGGCGACTCGGGCATGACGTAGCCGATGGTGGTCGTCGCTTCTGATTCGCTTACTGGGCGGCCAACAATCCATATGAAGATCGCGAAAACCACCGCGAGCAGAAAACTGAAAAGGGGGCCCGCGAAAGCGACAATGATTTTGTCGATGGCAGAAATCTTCGGCAATTGCGCGCGATCGACGTCGGCTTTGCCTTCGATCATGTCCATCGGCGCCAGTTGTGGCAGCGCTACGAAGCCGCCGAAGGGAAGTGAGCCAAGCGAGTACTGCACACCGTTGATCGTCTTTTTCCAGAGCGGTTTGCCGAACCAGATACCAAATTTCTCGATGTAAAGACCGCGCCACCGCGCCGCCAGAAAGTGGCCGATCTCGTGCACGACGATGAGCAGGTTAAAAAGCGCGAGAACCTCCAGGCTAACAAGAATGACTCGTGCGATGTGGAGAATCATGGCCGGGAACGTTAAAGCCTTAGATCGTTGAAGCGTTAAAGCGGAGAGAAGTTAAGACTTGGATCAAATTCATTCCGGGTGTTGTGACGTTTCAACGCTTAACTCTTCAACGAATCTCGTTGCCTCGGCGCGCGCCCATTGGTCCGCCTGCAATATCTCATCGAGACCAGGGTGCGCAACGCACTTATGCGCATTCATCACTCGTTCAACCGTGTGCCAGATCTCGGGGAAACTCATGCGTTTATCGAGAAAAGATGAGACCGCAATTTCATTGGCCGCGTTCAAAACAGCCGGAAGCGTGCCGCCGGTTTCACCAGCTTGTCGCGCCAGACCAAGCGCGGGAAAATCCTGATATCGCGGGGTGGCAAATTTCAGTTCTGCCAGCTTCCCGAAATCCAGAGGCGGCAGGGAGTTTGGCACCCGGTCCGGCCAAGTGATGGCGTATTGAATGGGGAAGCACATGTTCGAGTAAGATAGCTGCGCCAGCACGGAGCCATCCGCGAATTCCACCATCGAGTGGACAATGCTCTGCGGATGAATCACCACTTCGACCTGCTCCATCTTGACGCGGAACAGCCAGTGCGCCTCGATCATCTCCAGTCCCTTATTAAATAAGGTCGCCGAATCGATCGTGATCTTCGGTCCCATGTTCCAAGTCGGATGCTTCAGCGCCTGTTCGACGGTGATTTCGGCAAACTTCTCCGCCGGTGTTTCCCTAAATGGCCCACCCGACGCCGTGAGAATGATCCGGCGAATATTGTTGTAGCCGCGGTCGTTGACCGCGGAATGCTCCCGTGACGTGCCGCGGCCAGCGACCGCGGCGACAGCCCTGCCCTCAAGGCACTGAAAAATCGCATTGTGCTCCGAGTCGACCGGCAACACGTGCACGCCTTTCGCGCGTGCTTCCCGCATCACGATCTCGCCTGCCATTACCAGGATTTCCTTGCTCGCGACCGCAAGATCTTTTCCCGCTTCGATTGCCGCCAATGCCGGACGCAGTCCTCCTGAGCCCACAATTGAGACCAGCACGATCTCGCTCGGCACGGTTGAGGCAATCTCGCGCAAGCCCGTTTCACCGGAAAAAATCTGTGGCTTATAATTCAGGTTCGCGCGCAACTCGCCGAGTTTCGTTTCGTCGACAATGCAAACTGCACCTGGCCGCAATTCGTTGGCTTGCGCCGCCAGCTCACGCGCTTTCGAGTTTGCGGCGATACCAACGATTTCGACCCGCTCTGGAATGTCTCGCGCAACTTTCGCCGCGCTTTCCCCGATTGATCCGGTCGCTCCCAGAACGACTACGCGCTTTCTTTTCATCACAAAATTTCGCGTATAAGTTCTCGGGAGCGCAGGCTGCTAGCCTGTCCTTGGCGGCAGCTTGCCGCCAATTCAGTGATCGTCTCGTGCAAATAGGGCAACGGTGCATTCGGCAAGCTGCCGAATGCTGCAGGCTGGCAGCCTGCGCTCCCCGGAAGTCCCGCAGCCGCGTTCATCTCACGTCACAGTAACGCGCACCACAAGCCGGAGATAAAAAAACAGGAGCGGGGCGGTGAATAGCAAGCTGTCGACGAGATCCAGCGCACCGCCAATTCCAGGCAACAGCCGTCCGGAATCTTTCACTCCCGTGCTTCGCTTGATAATCGATTCCGCAAGATCTCCAATCACGGCGGCAAAACCCAGCAGCAATCCCAGAACGGTAGTGTGTGTCCAGTTCAACGCCGCCAGATGCCCTGGCATCAATTTGAAAAGCGCCAGACTCGCCAGCAGCGAAAATCCCAGCGCCCCGAAAAATCCTTCCCATGTTTTCTTCGGGCTGATGTGCGGAATGAGTGGATGCCGTCCGATTAAGCTGCCGGTAAGATAAGCGCCCATGTCGCTGAATTTCGTGATCGCGATCAAATACAGACAATAAAATTGGCCCATGACCGCGCCGGCCTCGGATCGCGGCACGACATAAAGAATTTTGGTCATGAAATTGAAAAGCCAGAGGACGTAAAGAAGACCGAAGAGAGTGTAGGCCATCGATTGCAACGGTTCGTCTTCACGTAAACGCGCAAACATCTGGCGCGTGATCACAGTCAGTAAAAAGAGCAACAGCATTGCGGTTTCGAACTCGTAGGAGTTCGCCAGCCCGAAATGCGAGAAGTAATAGAAACTCCCGCACAACATGGCTGCCCCGCAAATCATGGCGGTGAGTTTGAAATTCGGCAGCCCGCGTTGGTCGAGCATGCCGTAAAATTCCCAGAGCGAAATCAAACCGAATGCGCTGATTAAACCCCAGAACGCAACTTCAAATCCGGAAAACGCAATCAGCAGGGCGACCGTCCACAGAACGATGGTGCTGCTGAATCGCAAAATGAAAACAGATCGCGGTGTGGCCGGTTTGGTTTGAACGTGCGGAGTTTCGGCCGTGGCGGACATTGGACTGCATCATCGGAACGATGTAGGAAATTGTCCATAGTGTTTCCGCAGAGATTCTCGTTCATTCTGAGCGAAGTGCAGCGGAGTCGAAGCTGCAAAGCAGCCGACGCAGTCGGCGAGGCCAGGCTTTCAATCCCGCCGCGTTAAAGGTTATGCATCAGGATCCCTCGGTCCGAGCCGGACGGGCGTTTTCGTTCGGGATGACGAGAGTCAATTCCTATTTTCCTCGCAGCCTTGATTCGCCTACGCTTCATCGCGATGCAAAGATTGATGCCGGCGATCGTGAAAGCCAAAGCTGAGCCCGGCTTATGGCTCGAGCAAGTGCCCGTTCCTGAGGTTGGCGCTGATGATGTTCTGATCCGCACGAAAAAGGCCTCGATCTGCGGCACAGATATTCACATTTACAACTGGGATCAGTGGGCGCAAAAGACGATCCCGGTGCCGATGACGATCGGTCACGAGTTCGTGGGGGAAATCGTCGCGACGGGGCCGAATGTGCGTGGTTTTGCCGAGGGCGATCTTGTCGTGGGCGAGGGGCACATCACGTGTGGTCATTGTCGAAATTGCCTCGCCGGTCGTCGTCACCTCTGCCCCAACACCCAGGGGGTTGGGGTCAATCGGCCCGGTGCCTGGGCCGAATTCGTTGCCATTCCGTCGACGAACGCGTGGCACGCCGATCCTTCCATTTCTCTCGACGTGCTTTCCTGTTTCGATCCGCTCGGCAACGCCGTTCACACTACGCTCACCTTCGATCTCGTCGGCGAAGATGTGCTCATTACTGGCGCGGGACCGATCGGTTGCATGGCTATTCCCATTTGCCGGCACGCGGGGGCCCGTCACATCGTCATCACGGACATCAATCCGTATCGACTCGACCTCGCAAAAAAAATGGGCGCGACTCTCACCCTCGATGTCCGCAGCGAAAAACTGCCGGGCGCGCTGAAACAACTTGGGATGAAAGAAGGGTTCGATGTTTGTCTGGAGATGTCAGGCAACCCGCACGCGTTCGCCGACATTTTGCCGAACATGTTTTACGGAGGCAAAATCGCGCTCCTCGGGATCATGCCCTCCACGGCACCGATTGATTGGAACGTCGTCGTCTTTCACAGTCTGACGCTGCGAGGAATTTATGGGCGCGAAATGTTCGAGACTTGGTACAAAATGACATCACTTATTCAGAGCGGCGTTGATATTTCACCAGTCATCACTCATCGCTTTCCATTTCGGCAGTTCAAAGAAGCCATTGAACTCGCCAAGTCGGGTAACTCCGGAAAGATCGTGCTCGACTTTAGTGATTTGTCCTCCTGAGCGAAGTCGAAGGATGTCGCGTCACGAGCGATCGAGGCGAATAAAAGAACTCACGCATCAACCCGAATGGGAATGTGGAGGGTGCCGCGCTGTCGGCACCCAAATTTGGGACACGACAGCGCGTGTTCCTCCAAATAGCTACTGCAGTTTCGCGGCAGCTTCCTCGTTGCCCTGAAGCTCGAGCACCATGCGGCGGATGTGTTTGTAATCCTGATGTGACTGGAGGAGCCGTAAGCTTTCTTCCGAATCGCCCCATTGTAGGATTTGAATCGGTTCTGCCCGCGCGCCCCAGGCGTTCATTTCCGCCTGAGTAGCCATGTATAGATCAATGGTGTTGCGACCGGCCAGCGCCCACCCGTAATCGTCGACCCGATAGAGTTGGCCCGTCGAAACGAGTCGGAACGTCGTCCCCATCGGCCAGCGCGACCAGTCGGCGGCCGCGCTTCCGATCTTCGGCGGCTGCGGTTTGGTTTTCACCACCACGCGCTTACCACGCACGATCTTTACCGTTCGCGTTGTCGTCGTTGTCGTTGTCGTGGTCACGGCTGTTGCTTTGCGCACCGCCGGCTTGGCCTTTGGTTCCTCATCGTTCATCGAGAAGGGTTGCGGCGCCGGGGTGTAGGCAGCAACAACCGCCAGTCCGGCTCGAACGCGGTCATCGAGTTCGATTGGCAAACGTGTGTTCTCGGCCCGGTGAATCGGCGGTCCCGCTGCCTGCAACTCGCCGCCGAGCGCATTGTGATTGGTAAATTGCAAATGATCCGATTCGGTGTGGGTGTAGGCAGTGGTGCGGACGGTTTGGAAATCCGATTTCGCGATCGGGGGTTCGTAGGCCGGAAGAGCGCGACTGCCAGTCGTGCCGCAGGAAGAAAACAACATCGCGCTGATCGGCGCGAAGACGATGAAGCAGAGAGCGCGGAGCTGTTTCAAGGTCAGGCGAAAAGTTATTAACAACTTATTGACAGATTCGCAACTGAAATTCAAACCGTTGATGAAATAAATAACACCGATAAGACAGACAAGTCGGCGCGAATTTGGGGGGACACGCGCCGTCGTGTCCCAAACTTTTCAGCGGCTCGTTTCGAGTAGCGGAGATACTTGCTTTGGCCGACGTCAGGTTAGATTGCCGCATGCTCGCGGAATTTGATCAGCAACTCACCAAAACGCTTGATGAAATCAAAGCGCAGGGTCTCTACAAGACAGAGCGCGTTATCACCACGCCGCAGGACGCACACATCGCCGTGGCCGACGGCAAACGAGTCCTGAATTTATGCGCGAATAATTATCTCGGGCTGGCCGATCATCCCGTGCTCATCGCTGCGGCCAAGGAAGCGCTTGATACTCACGGCTTCGGCATGGCAAGCGTACGATTCATTTGCGGCACGCAGGATCTTCACAAGGAATTGGAAAGCGCGCTGACGAAATTTCTCGGCACGGAAGAGACCATTCTTTACCCGAGCGCATTCGACGCCAACGGAGGTTTGTTCGAAACGCTTTTATCAGACAAAGACGCGGTGATTTCGGATGAGTTAAATCACGCGTCGATCATCGATGGCATTCGCCTCTGCAAGGCGCAACGCTTCCGCTACAAGCACAACGACATGGCCGACCTGGAAACGAAACTGCGCGAAGCGGGCAACGCCGGCGTGAAGTTGATCGCGAGCGATGGTTGTTTTTCGATGGATGGCACCATTGCCGATTTGAAATCGATTTGTGATTTGGCCGAGAAGTACGGCGCGCTGGTCATGATCGACGACGCGCACGCCACCGGTTTTCTCGGGAAGAAGGGCCGCGGCACACATGAGTATCGCGATGTCATGGGAAGAATCGACATCATCACCGGAACGCTCGGAAAAGCACTCGGTGGCGCCAGTGGCGGGTTCACCAGCGCACGGCGGCATATGGTGGAGTTGTTGCGGCAACGGTCGCGCCCCTATTTATTTTCCAACAGTGTCGCGCCTCACATCGTAGCTGCAACTTTAAAGGCGCTCGAGCTTTTGAGCAGCTCGACCGAGTTGCGCGATAAGCTGGAGGAAAATACCAAATATTTTCGGGGCGCCCTAACGGAACGTGGACTCACGATCAAGCCCGGCGTTCATCCCATCGTCCCAATTATGATCGGCGATGCTGCAAAATCGCAAAAATTCGCCGCACGCATGCTGGAGAAAGGCGTTTACGTCATCGGTTTCTTTTACCCGGTGGTGCCGCACGGCACCGCCCGCGTTCGCACGCAGGTGAGCGCCGCGCATTCACGCGAAGATTTGGAATTTGCCGTCAACGCCTTTGCCGAAACAAATGAGGAGCTCCGCTAGACCCGTCATCCCGAGCGCAAGTCGAGGGATGCCGTTGCGAAAACTTAAGGTAACTTCATCGGGATCCCTCGACTGCGCCGGCAATGGCGTAAGATCAAAGCCATTCTCTACATGGTCATCGAACATTT
>JBKPQI010000239.1:0-19442 GCA_046733975.1 Verrucomicrobiota bacterium | reverse complement strand
CCGTGCCGGATCCGACGGTCATCGAAAAGGATGTGAATCCGGATCGCGATCGCTGGGAACTGCAGGCGATTGAAAAGGCAATCGAGCGCGAACTGCCGATTTTCGCGATCTGCAAAGGATTACAAACTCTCAACGTCGCGTTGGGTGGGACACTTCACCTCGACATCCGCGGCCACAATCTGCCCGAGCAGAAAACAAAGGACATTCAGCCGCTCCGATCTGACCGGAAGACGCGCCATCGCTTCGAAAAAGTGAATAGCTCGCATCATCAGGCGATCGATAAACTGGGCGACGGCCTGGAAGTGGAATCGTGGTGCGCGATTGACGACGTGATTGAACAGGTTCGATTGCGAGATTATCCTTTCGCTCTGGCGGTTCAATATCATCCGGAACGCGGCGCGATTTACGATGACTTATTCGATGACTTCATGTCGCGACTTGGAAATTCGTTAAAGCGTTAACCTGAAGAGTTGAAGCGGGATCGCGACAATACTTTTCTTGCGCTTTAACCCTTCAACCCTGTAACGCTTCAAGCTGCGATAATGAGCGCACCGCAAAATAGCATCGCCATCGTCTACGACTACGATCAGACGCTTAGTCCAAGCTACATGCAGGACGAGGTTGTGTTCCCCGCCTTCGGAATCAACAGCGAGATTTTCTGGCGGCGTTGTTCAGAGCTGGTGCAGGTTCACGGCTACGATAACGAGCTCGCCCACATGAAGGTATTACTCGATCAGCTCGGCATGGATCGGCCGACCAATGCGGAACTAAAAACACTGGGCGCCAAATTGAACTTCTACAAAGGATTGCCGGAAATGTTTGAGGAATTTCGCCACGGCGAAGGTCTTCTCAGCGCCGAACATGTCGCCCACGGCATCACTGTTGAGCATTACATTATCTCATCGGGATTGAAGGTGCTGATCGATGGTAGCAGGCTCGCTCCCTACGTTCGCGCGATTTTCGGCTGCGAATTCGCGACCGATTTGGAAGGTCGCATCAGCTTTCCCAAGCGCGTGATTAGTCATACACAGAAGACGCAGTTTCTTTTCCGTATCAATAAAGGTTTTCTCGATATGTCGCAGGATGTAAATGATCACATGGACCCGGAAATTCGGCCCATTCCGTTTCCAAACATGATCTACGTCGGCGATGGACCCACCGACGTGCCGTGCTTTACCGTGATGAAGAAAAACGGAGGACAAGCCATTGCGGTTTATAATCCCGACGATGCGCAGCGCGTCAGTTTCAAAAAATGTTATCAGCTTTCCACCCACGCCGACCGAGTCCGGCACATCGCACCGGCGGACTATCGACGAAACACGCACTTGCGCATGTTGCTTGAACAAATGGTGGAGGAAACCGCGAACCGGATTGTGGAACAACGTAAGCTCGCGATCGAAACCGGCACCGTCCAGGCTCCGAAACATTGATCTGCCTGTGATCTCGAGCGTACACGAACAGCCATCATCGGTCACCTGCCTTACGAGCGACTGGGCGCAGGTGTGAAGGATCCGCAAACTCGCTAAAACTGGAGGGACCCGCGTCGTCGTGTCCCTAATTTTCGGGCCCCGACAGCGCGGTGCCCTCCATCATTTAAGTCGCGCTACAATCAAAGCATCGGCTTGGCGCCGCTCAATTGAAGTTGCCTCGCGTAATCTCTGCCCATTACCACGATGTCCGTGTCCGCGCGCTCTACGATGCGACCGTGTTCATCGACTTCGGCCCAATGGCCCGCGCCAATATGGGTTCCGGCAGGTTGATCCGGTATCCAGACCATGTGTTTATCCGAGAAACGGTTCGCCGGCTGCAGGTAGAAGCTAAGTTCGGTCGGCTTTTCCGCGCCCGCGCGAACGTTCAGCAGCGACGCCTTGACCATTCCGTTGATGGTAAGCGTCACGCGGTAATCGGTACCTATTGCCAGGTTGTCACAAAAATAATGCCCGCTGGTGTCCGACTTGGTCGCCTTTGCCACATTGGCATTTGTTGGCTGAACTCGGATCTCTGCGCCTCTAATCGGATTTCCGCGGGAATCTTTCACCGTACCTTGAAGAGCGCCCCCCGCCCAAGCCGATACAGTTGAAATCAACACAAACAAACAGAACGCGATAGTTTTCATGGTTCACCTCGATATATAAATCGAAACACCCATGTGACACGCCGGGCAAGGACATTCACGCGATAAGACAGGACCAGTTCGGGGATTCCGAGCAGACCACTTTTGCGCTCAAGTTGCGGCGCTGGCGCAACGATCGCGGAAAGAACCTGGATGTCGAGCGAACAGATTCGCCAGCTAATTTCCTGGCTTTGGACGTGCGCCGCTGTTTTGAAGCTGGTTCGCGTAGTCTTTGCCCGCCTTTATGATCTCGGGGTTGTCACTGCCCACCACCCGGCCTTGATCGTCGACCTCCACCCAATGACCATCGGTGCTGCCAATGTGACTTCCGGTTTCTTGTGGAACCCAAACCATGTGGTGCTTCGCCGAGCCCTTTTCCTTGGTGAGATTGAAGCTCAGTTGCGTCGCATTTCCGGGCTGTATTTTCGTGTTCAGAATCGAAGCTTTAACCGATCCGTTGACGAGAAGCGTGACCTTGTAATCAGCGCCAGTAGTCAAGCCATCGCAATAGTAATGGCCTTTGGCGTCGGTCGTCACCGTCTTGACGAACTTTCCGCTTTTCGCCTCGATCTTTAGCTGAGCGCTTTTGATTGGTTTCCCGTCAGGCGCCTTCACGATTCCCTCGAGCGCTGGCGTGGCCGACCACGCGTTAAAGCTGAAGGCAAATAATCCGATTAGTCCAATACTCAGTGATTTCATGTCCAAACAGGCAACAACTGAGGGAAAAAAGGACCACAAAAAGGCCTGAAAATGCGATTTGGTTTCGGCCTGTTGCCGCGAGAGAACTCGGGAATCGAGCGGGAGAGGAGCTGCCGAACTAGGTATCCGGATCGGGTAAAAGCGCCTTTGCTGCTGGGCGAGGCAGTCAATCCACGACAGGGGGTCGGTTCGCTTCTATCAAAAGCGTTTCGAACCGCGGATCATTGCGGATTTCGTCCCACGCTGGATTGAAACGCAATTCACCGTAGCTGGGTCCCTGCGGAAGTTTTACAATCCTGGCCAGCTCCACGCACGCGTCATCGATGTGGCCGGTCCAAACATAGACTTGCGCCAGCACCAGCCGGTAGGTCGGTCCGTCGACGGCATCGTGTGAAATGGCACGCAATTCCGTCGCCCGCCTGGCATGATCCACCGCCTCCTGTGTTAATCCAAGCGCCGCCTCGGCCACGGCCAGGCTACTAATTAGCTCGGGATCATCGGGTCGTTCACGTAGCGTCGAAGTTAACCGGTCACGAGCAATCTGAAAAAAGGACGGGGCACCGGGACCATCGTGTTGGGCTCGGGCCAGCATACCATGGAGCAAAGGTACGGTATAACTCTCCTTCTCCGCGGCTGCGGCGTTTTCGAGTATTGCAGAGGCCTCGCCAAAATGTCGCGCGAACAATTCGAATGTCGCTGCTTGGTAGAGATGAGCGCCTGCGGGCGGGGAATTATTCAGAACGGCTCGAGCCTCCTCGATATGTCCCATGTTGAGCAAAGCCTGGCTTTTGAGACTCAGAATGTATCCATCCTGCGAAGTCATCGCCTCAATGGTTTTGTCGGCCAGCTCGATGGCATCGCCAAAGCGGCGAAGCGCGATATAGCTGTTCAGAACTTCGCCGACTACATAGGGATTTCGCGGATCGAGCTCGACCGCTTTTTCTCCGTCACGGATAGCGTCCTTCCAGTGACCCAGCCTTCGTTCAGTGAGTGCAGCGAGGTCGTAATACTGCGCAGCGTCGACGCCGATTGGCCGGATTGCCTTTAGTTCGCGCAGCGCTTGCTCGTAGTCACGCAGGCCATAGTAACAATATTGTGCCTTGGAGAGATGGGATTGCGGAAGGTCCGGTGCGACTCGCAGGGCGGTTTCGACGGCCTCCTGAGCCTGACTCAAACGCTGTGGGCTATTATCGTTATACCGATATGCGAACAGCTCGACTTGTGCGAGAGAGAAGCGGGCGAGGACGAACTGCGGGTCGTGGCTAATCGCTTCCTCGAGCAAATAAGCCGCATTTTCGCAATCGTTTTGGAAAAAGGATTTGCGAGCTCGCAGATAGAGATCATAAGCCGCCATGTCTCCGGTCGGCAGATTTTCGATCGCAGCTTTTTCCGCTGGCGACAACTTCGTTTGAAGCTGGGAGACGATCGCCTGAGCGAGATCGCTTTCTACCGCCAATAGATCGCCAAATTTTCGATCGTATTGTTGTGCCCAAACTTCTACCAGCGTTCGCGTGTCGATTAAGTGTGCGTTGACTCGAACACGGTCGCCGTCATTCTGGACGCTGCCTTCCAACACGTAGGAAACACCGAGGTTACGGCCAATTTCGCGCTCGTTCCGCGGCTTGCCCCGATAATCGGCAACACTGGCGCGACTGATGACCTTAAGCTCATCAACATTTGCGAGGCTGGTCAGGATCGCCTCCTGCACGCCGTCGCAAAAGTAATCGTTCGCCTTATCCGCGTTCAAAGATTCGAAGGGAAGCACCGCGATACTTTTGCTTGAGGCAGATCGTTCGCCCGGAGGGGGAACGAGAGTGAGATCTTGCGACCGCGCTCGCTTCGAATTGAGCTTGGAACCGAGAAAGAATGCTGCGCTCACAAAGACAAGCGCGGCGAGGATGGCGGCGGCGACGTGAACTCGCCGGTCGCGCCGGAAGAGGTTTCTCGTCCGGTAAGCCTTGTTGTTCGCCCGCGCCAATACCGGTTTCCCGGCGAGATGGTTCCGAATATCTTCGGCAAACTGAGCGACAGATCCGTATCGTTCGGCCGGTTCCTTTCGCAACGCTTTTAGCACAATAGCGTCGAGGTCGCCCTGGAGTTGGACACTACGTGATCGATCGTTCACGGCTTGGCTCGGCGGCACTGGTTGCTGTTTGCAGACGACGTCTCGTAATTGTTCCAGCGAGGGTGTGTCTTCGGCGAAACGATGTGCCCTGGCGCCGGTTAACATTTGGTAAAGAACGACGCCCAAGGCGTAAATATCGGTCGAAATTGTGACCGGCTCACCCTGTACTTGTTCGGGTGCCGCGGAAATTGGCGTCAGCTGGTTGTAACGAAAGGCCGTGAGCTGAAGCGGATTTGTTTCGCTACCGATAACCTTGGCAATCCCAAAATCGAGTAACTTCGGTTCGCCTTTGCCATCGACGAGAATATTGGTGGGCTTAAGGTCGCGGTGCACGACCGAGCACTGGTGCGCTGCCTCTACTGCGGCGCATACTTTAAGAAAAAGATCGAGGCGTCGAAAGACCGGCTCATTATTGATATCAACAAAACGTGTGATTGAGATACCTTCGACATATTCCATTATGAAATAGGCCAGGCCCTCACCAGTAGTTCCGGCGTCGATCAATCTGGCTATGTTCGGATGATCGAGGCGGGCCAGGACCTCGTGTTCGGCGCGGAACCGGCGTAGCAGCTCGTCGTTGTCGCCTGCACAATTGAGCACTTTGACCGCAACCTGTTTCTCGAAATAGCCGTCGGCGCGTGCCGCAAGGTAGAGGATACCCATTCCCCCGCGGCCGATCTCACTGACCACAACGTAGGATCCGATGCGCTGGCCGATGAGCGGTCCGTTTTGTCGAGGAATCACGTCGCCCATCTTGTCCGCACACGCCTCAAGCGGATCGACTTGCTGACGAAGCAATAACTCTGCTTCGGCTAAAAGTGATTCAGCATCATTCAACAGATCGTTGTCCCTGGCGCAAAGATGTTCGAGAGCAGCTCGGCGCGCATTCGGCGATTCCTTTTCCAGGATCTCAACCAGGATCGATTTCAATTGCTGCCATCGATCGGGCGGCAGCGTCGGAGTGGGATGTGATGAAATATTCACAATCGCGACATCGGTTACTTCACCTTTTCGATAGCTGTGTTCGAAGCCATAATTTGGCGATGACCCATTCGCGCTTAACCGTGGTAGGGGAAATTCCCATCGCTGAAGCGATCTCCGGAATGGTCAGTCCACCAAAGAAACGCAGCTCGACAACCTGCGCCTGCCGCGGATCGAACTTCTCCAGCTCCTGCAAAGCGGCGTCGACCGCGGTGACATCCACCTTTTGGTGTTCGTAAAATTCCAGAGTCATTCGAATTGAATTCTCGCCTCCACGCTTCTTCCTGGTTCGGGCGATGGCGTGGTTAATCAGCGTCTGACGCATGATTCGAGCAAAAAACCGGAAGAAGTGCCGCCGATTCCGCCACCCCGGAAACTTTTCACCGACAAGTCTTACATAAGCCTCATGGACGAGGGCGGTCGCCTGCAGAGTATGTCCTTGTCGTTCGCCCTGAAGGTAAGTTGCCGCGAGTCGCCGGAGCTCATTGTATAGCTCGGTCGGCATTTCCTCGAACGATTGGTCGTTCGCAACAGCGGAAGCTTCACCATTGGATGAGGAAACACCAATTCCGTTGTCGTTTTCTAGCCGTTCTCTTTGAAGGTTGGATATCATCGCATCCGCCGCTTCCAGTTCCCGAAAAGTCCGAGTGAACTATACTACCGCCTCATCAGCCTTGGCTATCTCGAAACCAGCATCAGCAGAAGGCGTAATGAGCATTGGAAACAACGCGCCCGAGCCCGCCGAGGTTTTGCTTGGCTTAAAGCGAGAAGTTGGCTTATCCTTTCACTTGCCGATTATGTTCGTCAGATCATGCAGTTTCGCGATCATCGGAGTGTTCATTTTCGGTTTCAGCGCGAGCGGCGGAGGGCTGACCGTTGAGGGAATTGTGAAAGACCGGAGCGGACGCCCAATTGACGGCGCCGATGTCTGCGTCCAGGCGAAAGATTTTTCAAAGGTCGTTAAGACCGACGCGAACGGCCACTATAAGTGCGACGTCGTGGCTGCTGGTAATTATAAAGTGAGGCTGCTGGTCGAGGGGTCGATTCAGCCGTTGATGCAATCCGCGTCAGCTAGTAAACATAAGCACATGGTTTGGGTTCCTCCGGCGACAGGCACGCACATTGGCGGCGGGGACTGGATCGAAGTCGATGATAAGAGCGACGTTGCTACGCAGATCGCCGCTAATAACGTCAGAAAAATCGGCCGAAGAGAGCTCACTCCAGATGTGACGCTCCGCGCCGGGGCTAATGATAGCTGTCACGCAGGCGGCGGCGTTGTCAGTGGGACTGGACTCGCCGCTGGCCGCACAGTTCCACCACTCGCCGCGTCGCGAAACGAGAGTTCGAATCGGTTCTAACGGCTCCTCGTCCTCTCCATCTCGCCTGGCTTCGCGCGCTGTGGCCGCCTTCCTGTGGAACGCGCGCACGTCGCCTCCATGGCCCGCCGCTACAGCGCACCCCGATCAAACCGGCGTCACGACAATTGAGTGCGATCCATTGATGTATCGGCTTCCATGAAGCGCGGTTACTCTTTTAGCGCAGCCACCTCGCAGACCGCCGCCTTCCTCAGACGCCACGTTGCGTCGGTGGCCAGACAAACTTGTGCATCTGCAATTGAAAACGAGCCTCGACATTATCGGTCAGCATCCATTCCACGATCTCCCGCGGTTCGATTCTTCCAAAAATTGGCGAAAACAAAACTGCATGACAGCGCGTCACCAGGCTGTGTTCCCGCATCTTCTCGCGCGACCATTCGTAATCTTCGCGTGAACCGACGACGAACTTCACTTCGTCGCGACTCGTCAGATATTCAATGTTCGACCACAAATTGCGCTTGCATTCTCCGCTCCCGGGTGTCTTCAAATCCATGATCCGATGCACTCGCGGATCGACTTTCGAAATATCGTGTGCGCCGCTTGTTTCCAACAGCACCCTTCGTCCCGAATCGGCCAGCGCTGTCATCAAAGGAAGAACATTTTTCTGCAACAACGGTTCCCCGCCGGTGATCTCCACGAGCCGGCAATTGAATTTCAAAACTTCCGCTACAATCTGCGGCACAGCCTTCTTTTCCCCTTCATAAAAGGCGTAAGCGGTATCGCAATAATTGCAGCGCAGATCGCAGAAGGTCAGGCGCACAAATACGCAGGGCAGACCCGCAAAGGTGCTCTCGCCCTGAATCGAATGATAAATCTCGTTTACGGTCAACGTTCTGGCGCGCGGTTCAGAGATCGTTTTCATGGGAAAAGAAGCAGCAGCAATATAACCCGTCATCCCGAGCGCAGTCGAGGGATCCCGATGAACTTACCTTTAAGCTTCGGCCGCCGGGATTCCTTGATTTCGCTCGGTATGACCGTTCATCGGAGCTTTCATCGTCGTCGTTTCAACTGGACTGATTCTGCGCTAAGAATGCCAGGGATGTCTGAACGAATCGAACGCCTTTTTGCCCGGCACCGCGAGACGAATCGTGCTGCGTTCATTCCCTACATCTGCGCTGGCGATCCCAGTTTTTCCCGCACGGCGGAGATAGCGCGGGCTCTGGAAAAAGCGGGAGCGGACTTGCTCGAGCTCGGCGTTCCCTTTTCTGACCCGCTGGCAGACGGAATCGTGAACCAGCTCGCATCGCAGCGCGCGCTCGATCATGGCGCCACTGTCTCGGGCGTGCTGAAATGCGTCCATGACATTCGCCGCACATCAGAAATCCCGATCGTCCTCTACACATATCTGAACCCGATTTTGCGCTACGGCACCGCCTTCGAGCGCGACGCGGCAGCCGCGGGAATCGACGGCCTTCTCATGCTCGATCTCCCTCCAGAAGAAGATCCGAGTGTGCCGGAACTTGATGGCTTAAAGCCATCAAGTTTCACCCAGCACGAAAGTGAAAAGGCGCCGCGAGAACAGCTGGTCCGGATTCGTTTGATTGCGCCGACCACGCCACCGGACCGAATCGCCGTCATTGCAGCCGCGGCGCGCGGCTTTATTTATTACGTCTCCCGCGAAGGCGTAACCGGCTCCCGTGATTCGATTGCCGAATCGCTCGAATCGAAGCTAACGATAATTAGACAGCATACGCGCCTGCCGATTGCAGTCGGCTTTGGCATTTCCACTCCGGAACAGGCGGCAAAAGTTGCGCAGGTGGCTGATGCGGTTGTCGTCGGCAGTGCCATTGTCGATCTAATTGGAAAAATGGGCGATTGCGATGATCTGGCCGATCGGATTGCGGAATTTGTGGCACCGATTGTTAATGCAATGCGCTAGATCAGCCGAAGGGGGGATCAGCCGCTCCGTCGGGCGATGCTAAAATTTTGGCGGCTACGCCGCCCATCTTTAAACTTCGAGGAAGGGACTGCTCGATCCCCCTTGCGCCCTCGCGACGTATTTGGCAGCACTCAACCATTGTGGTACACAATTCACATGCTGCGGTTCACCAAAATGAACGGTGCGGGAAACGATTTTGTCATGATCGACAATCGTGCCGGTGAGGTGCAGTTGAGCCGGGAACAAGTCGCAAGAATCTGTGATCGTCATCGTGGTGTCGGAGCTGACGGAGTCCTGCTGATTGAGCCGGCTACGAACAGCGCGGATTTCCGGATGCGCTATTACAACAGCGACGGCGGAGAAGCTGAGATGTGTGGCAATGGAGCGCGTTGCTTTGCTCGGTTTGCCGAGAAGATCGCCGGCACCGGCAAGGATCTCTCTTTTGAAACACCCGCCGGGATTATTGCCGCACATCTGCCCGGTCAGCTGGTGACATTGGGTATGAGCGAGCCAGCGGATCTGCAGTTAAACGTGACGCTCGCGATTGGATCTGAGAGCAGAAACATCCACTTCATCAACACCGGCGTGCCCCATGTTGTCGTCCCGGCCGTCAATATCGAAGAAGTCGATGTGGCGCGAGAAGGAGCAGCGATCCGGCGTCACGAGATGTTCGCGCCCAAAGGAGCGAACGTGAACTTTCTGGAAAGGCGTGGCGGAAACAAAATCGCAATCCGCACTTATGAGCGCGGCGTAGAAAACGAAACTCTTGCTTGTGGCACGGGCGTAGTGGCAAGTGCGCTCATCTTCGCGATAACCGAAAACACCGAGGGCCCGATCGGCGTGCTCGTCCGTGGCGGCAGTGAACTCAGCGTGGATTTCAATCGCAACGGGGATCGCTTCACCGATGTGACGCTGACCGGCCCGGCTGAGTTCGTCTTTGAAGGCACGATTGAAGTGTAGCGGCGGTCTGCGATCGCCGATTTCTTCTGTGGAAAGGAAAGTTTGCGACGCTCAGAGAGCGCCGCTACAGAAGAGAGATGTTCCGCGGCACGTTTACCGCTCTCGTCACGCCGTTTCGCGGCGGCGCGATTGATTACATCGCGCTCGAAGAGTTAATCGAATCGCAAATCGCTGCCAGCATCGACGGAATTGTCGCCGTTGGCACGACCGGTGAATCACCTACCCTAACCCACGATGAGCGGAAAGAGGTTATTCGCTTCTGTATCCAAACGGCCAATAAGCGCTGTCTCGTTCTTGCGGGCACCGGTTCCTACTCCACCCGGGAAGCGGTTCTGGCTACAGAGCAGGCTGAAAAAATGGGTGTCGATGGCGCGCTGGTGGTGTCGCCATACTATAACAAGCCTACGCAGGAAGGATTGTTCCGTCATTTTTCCGCAATCGCGAAATCCACCGGACTGCGGATCATGCTCTACAATATTCCGGGACGCTGCGGGGTTGATATCGCGGCCGAAACAGTGGCGCGAATCCAGAACGATTGTGCAAATGTGGTTTCAATCAAGGAAGCTGGTGGAAATGTGGATCGGGTCAGTGAATTGCGGGCGCGTTTGCCGGACGCATTCACGATTTTGAGCGGAGATGACGGTTTGACCCTGCCGTTTCTTACGGCCGGCGCCGTCGGGCTGGTGAGCGTGGCGTCGAATTTGGTCCCGGCGGAAATGTGCGAACTGGTACGGGCTGCGATGAGCGGCGACATCAAGCGCGCGGAGCAATTGCACCGCAAGCTGTATTGGTTGTTCAAAGATTTGTTTATCGAGCCCAATCCGGTGCCGATAAAGACGGCGCTCTCGTGGCGAAGAAACCTGTTAGCGGAGGTGCGACTACCGCTGTGCGAAATGAGCCCGACAAATCAAAGCCGGCTGCGTAAGACCCTGGAGGAAATTGAGCGTAACTGATGTAGCTGCCGCCATCACCGGCGGCAGGAGTCTTGTTCTGGCGCTGAGGACAGCGGCAGCTACAACGGCGGAAGGGGCATGAGTAATAAAATTCGCATCGCATTGATCGGCATGGCCGGCCGCATGGGCCATGCGATCGTTAGTGTCGCGGAAAGCGAAGAGGTCGATATTGCTGCGAAAATCGATATCGGTGATGAGCCAGCGTTCGCCGACGCGCAGGTAGTGATTGATTTCAGTCATGCGGAGGCTACGAGTTCAATCTGCCAGGCCGCGACGCAATCGGATATACCGCTGGTGATTGGAACCACCGGTCATTCGCCGAAACAGCGCGATGATATTGTCGCGGCATCAAAACAGATCGCGATTGTCCTCGCCTCCAATTTCAGTGTCGGAGTCAATGCGCTCTTCGCCTTGACCGAACAGGCGGCAAAAATTTTGGGCGATAATTTCGATTTGGAAATTGTCGAAGTGCATCATCGGATGAAAAAGGATGCTCCGAGCGGAACCGCAAAAACTCTGGCAGAAGTTCTGCAGCGTACCCGCCAAACGAAGAGTCTGCGGCACGGCCGAGAAGGAATAATCGGGGAGCGCGCCACGTCAGAGATCGGAATTCATGCGGTGCGCGGTGGGGATGTCGTAGGCGATCACACCGTCATTTTCGCCGGAAACGGCGAACGCCTGGAACTGACACACCGTGCCAGTAGCCGCGAAACGTTCGCGCGCGGTGCGCTGCGCGCAGCGCGCTGGGTAATCGGAAAACCGCCGGGACTTTATGATATGAGAGCCGTTCTTGGGCTGTAGGCTCACGAGCGGAATGACGAAACCCGAGTGATGGATGACGCTCTTTTGTTGGAAGACGTTGTAGCGGCGGTCTTCGGCCGCGGGTCTCGACGCGTGGGCGCTCAGAAATATCGGTTTGTAGGGCGGGCCCGTCGCCCGCCTCGGCGTTGACTATGGCAACCCGAGCGGTTGCCCTACAATGTCCTGGCGCCACGTAGCAATTTGCATTGTGTTAGATCGCATGCTGAAACCGAATGAGTAAGAGAGCGGCAATTGCGATTGGTTCGAACGTGGGAGATCGCCTTGGAAATTTACAGAAGGCGCGGGAGGGCATTCGCGCGCTTCCTGGTGTTGCATTGCCGTTGGCTCAATCGGCCGTTTACGAAACGTCGCCGGTCGGTTGCGAAACAGGTGCGCAAAACTTTTACAACGCGGTCATTGAGATCGGTTTTGACAAATCAGCAGACGAACTCCTTGAATTATTGCAAAGCATCGAACACAGCCTCGGAAGAGAGCGAAATCATGAACGCAATGTTTCTCGGACGATTGATCTCGATTTATTGTATTTCGGCAGCGAAGAACGCACCCAGCCAGCTGTGCAACTGCCGCATCCGCGCATGACAGAGCGGAGGTTCGTGCTGCAACCATTGTGCGATATCGCGCCCGATTTGCGTCTGCCGGGGCAAACGAAAAATGTGGGCGAACTACTCGCGGAGTTACCCGAGCAAGGTAGAATAACGCGTGTGACGGAACAGTGGTAATTTTGGATGGCGCAACTCTGCCACGCCGGCAAATGCTGGACTGACTGCCAGAGTTCGCTCGTCAGACCAAATCATGAACCTGACAGAAAAATTTCGGGAAATGAAACAGCGCAGAGAGCGCATCGCTTCTCTGACTGCTTATGATTATCCCACCGCGCGCTTGCTCGATGAAAGCGGCATCGACATCATTCTGGTCGGCGATTCGGTCGGAATGGTTGTGCTCGGTTACGAAGATACCACACCAGTCACGCTCGAGGAAATGGTGCATCACACTCGCGCCGTCGCACGCGGGGTGAAGCGTGCCCTGATCGTGGCTGACATGCCGATTCACACCTACGACACGCCAGAACAATCGGTTGCGACAGCACGCACACTGGTGAAGGCCGGCGCGCAGGCGGTAAAACTTGAGGGCGGAGTAAGTCGAGTGCCGCAAATTGAGGCGATCGTCTCAGCGGGAATTCCGTTTATGGGGCACATTGGAATGTTGCCGCAAAGCGTGCGGGAAGAGGGCGGCTACAAGGTCAAGGGTCGTACCCAGGAGCAGGCGGAAGCGCTCCTCCGCGATGCGCGCGCCGTCGAAAAAGCGGGAGCGTTCTCGGTGGTTCTGGAAATCGTTTCCCCGGACACCGCAAAAATGATTTCGCGGGCAATCGAGATTCCAACGATTGGCATTGGCTCGGGCAAAGAGTGCGATGGACAAATTTTGGTTACGCACGATTTAATCGGGTTCTTTCCGTGGTTCACACCGAAATTCGTCGCACCGGAAGCGAAAGTGGCCGATCAGATCCGACATGCCGCGCAAGCATTTGTCGCGCGGACTCGGGAACACTGAGTCCGAGTAGTCGCGCACGGTGTTTCTCCTAACTATTGGGTTTACGTCATTGCAGCGGCGTCTTTCCCAGCGCGGCAGCATCACTTGGGGTTGTAGAGGCGGCTGTGCCAAGCGCAGCTACAACGGAGCCGTCGCCGGCGGTTGACAAGAACCAACCATTGCCGGTTCGTTTATCAGCGAAATGGAATTCCAGGATTCTGATTACAACGACGCGTTATTAAATGCCACCGGGCAGCGGAACTGGCTGTTTGTCGGGCTGGTGGTTTCGCTCGGGCTTCATCTCCTGCTCTGTCTTTATCTTTATCAAACCAAGTTCGCCGGGGCGGATCTTGCGCTTGCGCCGAAGAGCGAGCCACCACTTTTCAAAGTAAAACCGATCGACACACAGGCTACGCTGGATAAAGCCAGTGTTGACCAGACAAACCCCGCGGCCAAACCCGAGCCCGACAACACCAACGTGCAGTTGCCGGACGAGAAAAAATCCTTCGACGCGCTGCTGCAGGAGGTGCAGGCGACGACGGCAATGCCGGACGACACCCAAGATGTTTTGCCGGACAAACCGAGGGTCGATCCTGCCCCGGCCACATCGATGTTAAACGAGATCGAGCGTAGTACGGCGCAGGTGCTTTCCAAAAGTCCGAACGCGACGCACGAACAATCGTTGCTCAACGATTCCGCGGTATCGGGCCGGCCGCAGCCTGCATTGACCGGGACCGAGCTGGCAACGAGCACCACAATTAAGAAGCCGAACACCTTCACCAGCAAAATTCAGGCGGATAGCGCCGGGCCAAACAAGAATCGCGTAGCCGGCTTTAGCGATCTTGATTCATTGCTGGCACAAAAGGGTCCGCTCGGCTCGGGCACGGCGATTCGGATGCCGGACGATCAGCTTTTTCAATATGACAGCGCGGAGTTGCAGGCGAGCTCGGTTGAGCAGTTGCAAAAGCTGGGAACGTTGATACGACGCAATCCCAAGGCGACATTTTCGATTGAAGGTTATACCGATTCCTTTGGCAGTTACGAATACAATCTCGATCTGAGTCAGCGGCGGGCGGACGGTGTAAAGAATTATTTGGTCAGCGTCATGGGGATCAATTCCGCGCAAGTTCAAACGCGCGGTTATGGGGCGTCGAAGTTCTTAGTGGCGCCGCGGCCGGTGATGGATCCTTCACAGGAACAAGCGGAGATCGCCAGACAACAACCGAACCGACGGGTGGTAATTGTTGTTCACACCACTGGGGAGTAATTGTCGGCGCTCGCGATGCGAGCGCCTGCTTTTCAGATCGGCCTTTGACACAAACGCCGCTAGACCGCGTTATCTGTGATCCCGAGCGAAGTCGAGGGATCCCGATGAAGTTACGTGAACGCTTTTGCCGGCGGATCCCTCGACTTCGTTCGGCACGACGCCTTCACCAATTTTTAATCCACTTCGAGGTGTCACTGGTGACGGATCCGCCAGTGCTCCAAAGGTCAAAAGTCGGATTGTTGCCGGACGCAGAAGTGTATCCAGTCGGATTCGCTACCGGATTTTTCGATGTGGAATAACCGTAACTATTTGGGCTCGGCGTTGGACCAGGCGCGGTTTTTCCGAAAGGATCACGGATATAGCTAACGCTCGTTAGATTCCCGCTCGAGTTGTACGTTCCGAACAGCATTTGCTGTTTAAATGTGAAGTAGCTCTTCTGATTTGTGTCGGTGCTTCCATTGGCGTCTTGATCGCCCGAGAGCGCCTTGTAAAGGTCCAGACTGGCTGTCTCATAGGCACTACTCGTCGGATCCGTTTGGGCCGATGTAAGTGAGACCGTATTCGTTGTTGATGGGTAAATCCCATTATCGGCTTTGTAGCTTTCCAACGCGGCGGACATCGCGGCAATTTCTGCTTCGGCTCGCGCACGCTTACCTTTCTCTTGCACGTAATTACTGACACTCAAAACCAGCCCAGCCAAAATCAAAATAATCAGGATGACGATCAGTAATTCAATGATCGTCATGCCGCCTTGCTCGGTTGAAGAGTCGGTGCGGTGAAAGGTTGAAGCCGAAATTCGATGTAGTGAGCGAGGCACTGCTCCGATTAGCTCATCACTATTTCTAGCTCCGAGTTTCGTCATTCGTTAATTCCGCCGACAAGCCAACGGGTTACGATTGTTGCTGCAGCGTGGTGATGATGCTGATGAGCGGAAGAAAAAGCGCGATCACAATTGTTCCGACCACGACGGCGAGAAACACGATCATCACTGGTTCGAGAATGGAGGTGAGGGCGGCGACGGAATTATCAACCTCGCCATCGTAGACGTCCGCAATCTTCAATAGCATGTCGGGTAACTGACCGGTTTCTTCGCCAACGTCGATCATACTCACCACCATGGGCGGGAACGCGCCGCTGCTTTCGAGCGGCTGCACAATGGATTCGCCTTCCTTCACCCGGTCGTGCACCTGCGAAATGGCATTGGCGATGACGGTGTTGCCTGCAGTATCACGAGTGATATTCAACGCTTGCAAAATCGAAACACCACTCGTCACCAGGGTGCCAAGTGTTCGTGAGAACCGGGAGATCGCGGTTTTGCGAATGAGATCGCCAAAGAGAGGCAGACGCAATTTGAATCGATCGAGCAAACTGCGACCACCGCTGGTTCGACCAAGAACTTTGGCCCCGATAATCAGCGCGACAATAGCGCCGATAATTACTGCCCAGTTACTCTGGGCGAACCTGCTGATGGTAATGACGAAAATCGTGATTCCGGGCAGCGGTTTATCACCGAGCATGTCTTTGAAGATCGCTTCGAATCTGGGTACGATAAACACAAGGAGAAACCCCATGATCGCAACTGCCATGGTCATGACGATGGCGGGGTAAATCATGGCCGACAGGACCTTGCCCTTTATCTTTTGCGCTTTTTCCTGGAATTCGGCTAATCGCCCGAGCACGACTTCGAGCACGCCGCCCAGCTCCCCTGCTTTCACCATGCTGACATAGAGCTCATTAAAAATTTTGGGATGCTGGGCGAGTGAATCCGAAAAAGTATTCCCCCCCTGCACGGAGTCGGCCAGTGCTTCAGTCGTGCGTTTGAGCACGGCATCGCGCTCCTGCCTGGCGAGCACGTTAAGCGAGCGCAGCAGCGGCAGCCCGGAATCAATCAACGTCGCTAGTTGTCGAGTGAAAATCATGAGGACTTTCGATTTTACCTTTTGCTTCTGGAACAAGGTAATGTTCATGCCCTTCCGCTTCGGGGTCGGGACTGCAGCAACGGCGACGCGAGTGGTGCGCGGCTTTTTTACTTTGCCATCGCGCGAGGCGGGCGCTTTGCCTTCTTCGTAAACGCCAGTCGGAAAGTACCCAGCGCGGCGCAACTGCCCGATTGCTTCATTAGCGGTATTAGCCTCGACGGCGCCGGTCGACTCCTGGCCGCGGGCATCAAGCGCGACATATTGAAAGCGGGGCATGGAAGAAATTATCGAATTACCGGTTTAACTATTCAACGATTTAACGCGGCCGAAGTCGATCTTATTCGTTCGAGAGCTAAAGGGTAGCAGCGTTGCAGCTCACGACGGTCCAACGGTTTACAGACTAAGTATACTTCAGCACTTCTTCGACGGTTGTGTCGCCGTCGAAAACGCTACGCAATCCATCCTGGCGCAGCGTGATCATTCCCAGCTCAATCGCTTTCTGTTTTAGCGTCACGGTTGGCGCGCGCTCATTAATTAGCTCGCGCAGCGGATCGCTGATTCGCATCAGTTCGTAAATGCCTTTGCGCCCCTTATAGCCGGTGTGATTACAGGTGTCGCATCCTTTTCCAAAATAGAATTTCTTTTCACCCAGATCCCGTCGCGTCAGCCCGAGCTGGTCCAAGGTATTCGTGTTCGGTTCATAACTGCTCCGGCAATTCGGACAAATGCTCCGGAGCAAGCGCTGACCAAGCACGGCCTCCAGGGTGGAGGAGATCAAGAATGGTTCCACGCCCATGTCGACCAAACGCGTGATCGCGCCGGGGGCGTCGCTCGTGTGCAGCGTCGTAAATACAAGATGACCCGTCAGCGAAGCCTGGATGGCGATCTGCGCAGTTTCCAAATCGCGCGTTTCACCCACCATGATTCGGTCCGGATCCTGTCGCAGGAAAGCCCGCAAAACCCGCGCGAAAGTCAGTCCGATATTCTCGTTAACCGGAACCTGCATGATCCCCTCGAGGTCGTACTCGACCGGCTCCTCCGCCGTCAGCAACTTGGAATCGAGAGTGTTGATTTTGCGCAAACACGAATAGAGCGTCGTCGTTTTTCCGGAACCGGTCGGGCCGGTGACGATAAAAATGCCATTCGGACGCTCGATAAGTTCGAGGATGTAATCGTAGAGATATTTGGGCATTCCAAGCATCTCGAGATCGAGGTTCACTGTGCTGCGATCAAGCACGCGCAGCACAACGCTCTCGCCGTATTGAGTCGGAAGGGTCGAGACGCGAAGGTCGACATTGCGACCGGCAATGCTTTTTTGAATGCGACCGTCCTGCGGCAAGCGACGTTCCGCGATATTCATGCTCGCCATCACTTTCACGCGGGAGATCACCGGCGGCGCCAGATGCCGCGGAGGAGGCGCCATTTCGTAAAGCGCACCGTCGACCCGATATCGAATTTTGAATTCATTCTCGAATGGTTCGAAGTGAATGTCGCTGGCACGATCCTGAATGGCCTGATACAGAATCAGATCCACGAAGCGAATAATCGGAGTGGCGCTTGCTTCCGCTTCCGCGGTGCCGGCACCATCGCCTTCGCGCAGTTGCATGAGCTCGCCCACTTCGCCGAGCTGTTTCAGCACCTCTTCCATGCTCGACGTATCGCTGCCGTAAAAAATTCGAATGCGGTCTTCGATTTGCTCGATCGGCGCGACTACGACCTCAATGTCGCGACCGAGCGCGAAGCGAAGATCTTCCGCGGTGCGTGGTTCCAGCGGGTCTTCCAGGGCAACCCGCAGCGTGTTGTCGCTCAAATCGAGGGGCAGCGCGCGATGTAGACGAGCGAGACCGGCCGGGAGCAACTTCACCACTTCAGGTAAAATTTCGTAATTATTCAGATCGATGAACTGCGCGCCGATTCCTTCCGCAACGGTGTGATAAAATCCGGCTTCATCCATGAACCCGCCGTCGACCATCGCCTGCACGATGGTTTTGCCGTTCTGCTGCGCTTCAGTGAGGACATCGTCAGCCTGCGTTTTTTGCAAAACGTTTTGATCGACGAACAGATCGAGAACCTGCTGGTTATTCATAGCCGATAGCAGAGCGCGCGGGGAATTTCTGTGAAATCTCGCGAAGCAGCGTTCGGGTAGCGCACGCGTCTCGCGTGTTGGCGACGGCGTCTCGCCGTCGTGGACTTTCTCTGGACTGTTTGCCGCAGCTCGGCGAGCAAGGCCATAAAAAGACTGTTTTGGCGAGACGCCAAAACCAACACGCGGGACGCGCGCGCTACCCGGATCCGATTTCGCAGCGTTGCCATCCTATTCATCGTTAGCTCACATCGGCGATGGTTACGGAAATGACTTCATCGGCTGAGGTCAAACCCGCCAGGACCTTGCGCACGCCGTCTTCGCGTAAAGTGCGCATGCCCAGTTCGCGCGCACGTTGCCGCAACAAGAATGTCGAGGTTCGCTTGTTAACCATGTGCCGGACGTCGTCGTCGATGATGAAGATTTCGAATATTCCCATGCGCCCGCGATAGCCGGTATGCCGGCAGTGTTCGCAGCCAGCGGCTTTCATTACCTGTGCGTCTTTTACCTGTGACGGCTCGATCCGGAGTGCGCGCATTTCGGTTTCATTTAGCTCCGCCGGATGTCGGCAATGGGCGCACAAGCGGCGGACGAGACGTTGCGCCATGATCGCGCGGACGGAAGAGGCGACCAGAAATGGTTGGACACCGATATCAACAAGTCGCGCAATGGCCGAGGGCGCGTCATTTGTGTGCAGAGTGCTGAAAACCAGATGGCCGGTGAGGCTAGCATTCG
>JBKPQI010000238.1:0-5890 GCA_046733975.1 Verrucomicrobiota bacterium | reverse complement strand
CAACTCGACACTCTCCTGCGCAGCGTTAGAACCGGTGGAAAGCGATTCCTGCCGCGCATCAATCGCTTTAAGCTCATTGTAAATACGCGCCAGTTCCGCCCGCACGTTCGTTTCCAATTTCTGGCACGTCAGCTGGTTGATATCGCGTGCAGCGCTTTGTTTCATGACCGCGCCTGTCACCTTCCCATTGTCGATCACACGCCAGGTAAATGCCGCGCCCTCCCGGATTTCCGATGAAATAAAATCGTCGGTCCGCCGGGAGGAACCTTCGCGATGAATTCCGGAGACTGGAATGTAGTCACCGGAAATTCTACCGGAGATCAACGGGTAGTAATCTGCTTCAATGATGCGCTGGTCCTCATTCGCGGCACGAACCAGCAGCCGCGCGAGTTTTAGATCCGCTCGTTGTATCAGCGCTCTGCCCATTTCGGACTCGAGATCGACTCGAAGTGGCGTGGTACGCAGTTCTCCTTCCGGGTCGGGGAGCGGTAAGGCCGGTCCGGCCCGGACTTCGCGGCCCATCGCTTCTGCTAACGTCAGCCGCGCCTGAGCGCAAGCGCGCCGGGCATTCTCGACCTCTTCGTCGAGCGCTCTCGCTTCCACCGTCGCGCCCGTAACAGCGCTGCGATCCGTCAATCCCGCCTGATAACGGTCTTTTTGACTCGCCGCATTTTGCTCCAGTCGCTGTTGTTGTTCCCGCCGAATGGACTCGAGCTCGCGATTAAACAGCGCCGTATAAAAAGCGACGCGAGCGGCATGCAGTTGTTCCATCACGGTCACGTTAAGCTGCTGCTCTGCGATCAAAATATTGACCTCACCACGGCGGTTTGAGGGCGGTATTGCCGCGTTGAACAACGGCTGAGTCAACCAACCGCGGACGAAACCGAATACTTTCGTTTTGCTTTCGCCCGCACGCTCTCCGCCTTGCACGCCTGCCGGAATGCCGATCCTAACATCGGGCCACATGATCGAACGAAGGACCAGCCGGCGTCCGGCCGCTTCTTCCACGCCGGCCTTCGCCTGTTGGATCGTTGGATTCTTCTCCAGGGTTGTTTGCAGAACCTGTTCGAGAGTTATCGCATGTGCCCGAGGCATACTCGCCAGCAAAGCAACGCTCACAATGGCAAAACTGGAGCCGATCGGATTCATCGCGGATCCAATTTCGCCGGCGGGCTGACCAGGTTGAAAATCATGACATTGTTTTTTGAACCGCTGCTGCGGTTCCATTCGGGGGATTCCGGCGGCCACGCACAAGCCCGGGCCAACCGGGCAAGCGCCGCATTGTGCATGTAGATCGCGCTCAATCGCGTGGTCTCTGTCCTCGTCACGTCCGAGGCGGCTTGCAAGATATCGAGTTGCGTCCCCAATCCGGCGGCCAGGTTAGCCTTAGCGATCTGAAGCGAGTCAGCGGCGGTTTGCGCGTTCTTCGTTTCAGAGTCGAGAATGCGATCGGCCTGTTCTAAATCGAAAAATACACTGCGAACTTCCGACGCAATTCTGCGTCGAGCCGCTTCCAACGCGTCCACCGCTGCGTCACGCCGCGCTCGCGTCGCCTGCAGCCGGCCCTTGGTGGCAAAGCCATCGAACACGTGCCACGTCCCGCTGATTCCTACGAGATACCCGTGGTTAAACTCGCGACCGACCTCTGGATCCCGCTCGTTGTAGATTTCGTAAGCTGAGAAGAGTCCAATGTGCGGTCGAAGCTCGCTCTGATCCAGCGTGTATTGCTTATCCTCGATCTCAATGTCTTTCTGACGCGCCTTAATTTCCGCGCGATTCGCATCGGCGCGGGCAAGACACTCATTCAAATCGAAATGGCCGCGATGATAATCCAACTGTCCAACTGCCTCGAACGACGGATCTGCGCCGGCGACATTGATGCCCATGAGCTCGGCCAGCCTCAGGTAGGAATTCTTTAGCTGAGTCTGCGCGTTGATCAGTTCCGGCCGCTCATTGGCAAGCGCCACCTGCGCCCGCTCAACGTTCAAAGTTCCGACCGTTCCGGCCTTGAGCCTTTCCTGTTGAGTCTTGAGCTCTTCTTCCAACACCCGAACCGAATCCTGGCGCACGCGAATTTTCGCGCGGTTCAGGAGCAATTCATAAAACGCGACGCGCACGTCCATCGAAACCCGGCTCACCACTTCTTCGAAAAGGTACTGCTGCTTCTCGATGTTTAAGCGCGCGATCGCAACCTGACTCGGGACGGCGCCGCCCGTGTAAACATTCTGCTGCACCCGCAGCGAAACGTTATAATCCTCATCCCGAAGGCGGGTGTCCTCCTGATGTTGCCGCTTGTCGTAGAAACCGCTGGAAACCAGGGATGGCAGATAACCCGACCGCGCTTCGACTAATCCACCGCTTCCGGCCTGAATTTGCTTTCGTGCAATTGCAATTTCCAGGTTCTGCTTCTTAGCGGCGGCGACCGCGCCATCGATGCCATAGGCGGGGCGCGCGGCTTGCGCACCGATCGGCAGACTGCAAAGCAGTGCAATTGCGTAAAAAGCCGGACGCATTTGGTCTATTCCTTCAAGCGATCGCTATTTTTTCAATAAAATTCACGAAGCCGCAAAACTGCACAGTCAATGCCAGTCCGATCGAAGACTCTCCGCGTCCGCATCGGACGGACTCGCCGCGGCGAGGAGAGCTCGGACATTGAAATTTGTTGGTTTTTTTCTCGGGCCGTGCTTTCTCCCCTTGTGAAATTGCGAAACTCGACCCTTGCCCCAAGTGCCTCACTCTGCGTAGTCTTCCGCCTTCAGCCATGAGAAAGATTAGGATCGCTATCGTTGGAGTGGGAAATTGCGCCAGTTCGCTGGTTCAGGGAATTAACTTTTATCGCGGCTCCGTCGCCAACGGAAACGGCATCGGTCTGATGCATCGCGAGATCGGGTCTTATCGGCCCGGAGACATCGAAGTGGTGGCCGCCTTTGATATCGACCGCCGGAAGGTTGGTGTCGATGTCAGCAAAGCGATCTTTGCGCCTCCCAATTGCACAAAAGTTTTCTGCGACAAGATCAGCCTGACGGGAGCGATCGTAAAAATGGGCTGCGTTCTCGATGGCTTTGGGCCGCATATGCACGGGCACGATCCGCTCCGAACATTCGTTCCACTGGAAAAAGAGTCGACCCGCGAACAAATCATCTCTGAACTGAAAGATTCCTGCGCCGAGATTCTGGTCAATTATTTGCCGGTCGGATCCGAACAGGCGACGCGTTTCTATGCCGGATGCGCTCTGGAAGCCGGAATCGCGTTCGTGAACAACATTCCCGTCTTCATCGCCAGCGATCCGATCTGGGCAAAACGATTCGCCGATAAGAATCTCCCCGTAATCGGCGACGACATCAAAGCACAGTTGGGCGCGACCGTACTTCATCGCACCATTGTCGATCTGTTTCGGAAGCGCGGGGTGAAAGTTGATCGCACCTATCAGTTAAACACCGGCGGCAACACCGATTTTCTTAATATGCTGAACCGGACCCGGCTCGTTTCGAAAAAAACTTCTAAAACCGAGGCGGTGCAATCGGTCATGAGAGAACGGTTGACCGATGAAAACATTCACATCGGTCCGAGCGATTACGTCCCGTGGCAGCTCGACAACAAAATCTGTTTCATTCGGCTGGAAGGCCGCCTGTTCGGTGATGTCCCGATGGAAATCGATTTGAAATTGTCGGTGGAAGATTCGCCCAATTCCGCCGGCGTCGCCATCGACTCCATCCGTTGCTGCAAGCTTGCGCTCGATCGCGGCATCGGAGGCGCCCTCCATTCGCCTTCCGCGTATTTCGCCAAACATCCGCCGGTGCAAATGACCGACGACGAGGCCTACCGCTCCGTCGAACAATTCATCCGCGGCGAGCGCGAAAGCTGAATCTGTCGTCGCGTTTGGAGTCGCTGAAATCGCGCATTGGAAGCTGATGGTGCGGAAGCCCGGGACGGAGTCGTCGAACTTTCCGAAAAGTGATCTGTCTCGCGTGGCCATGGCGCTTACCTGAAATTTGTAGCTACGGCGCTCTGTCGCCCTTTTGTCGGACGCCTCGAGAGAGCGAGGCGATTACAGCAGGCGGGTCGCGGGCGCTACGTTACGTTTGCCGCCGGGAGTAGGCAGAAAGCGGTCCGGCCGTTTCGAGGGTCTTGATCACAGTACTGAGGTAGACCGACTTGGGATAGAATGGTTTCCATTTCGTAATCTCAGCCCGGTTCAAAACCTTGAAACCGTAGCGTTCGAACAGCTTTTCGCCCCGGCGATTCTCAAAGGTTACGATCTGACCGTACACGTACCGTTCCCCGAAACGATAAAGGTAGTTGAGATAGGCGCTCATGAGCGCACGCGTGGTGGATACTTTTCGTGCGTCCGGCAGCAGGTTGATGTGAAAATGCGGAACGGACCGCGGAGCGGCTGGAACTTCACGCCAGCCGTGGCCGATTACCCAGCGGATAAACTGGCGGGAGCGTTCATTGTAACGCCGATATCGCCACAGCGCGCGAAACAACAACAACATGGTGTGTGCGAAGGAATGAACCTGATGTCGTAGCGGTTTGCGCGAGCCCAGCAGATAGCCGCGGATTTCCCCCTCGACTTCGAGGACGAAGGAAGATTCCGGTTCGTGATCGGTGTAATAAGTCGTGAGAAAATCAGCGAACAACTCGTGGTCCTGAAACACGGGGTCGATGGGAGTTCCGAGGAAGCCGGTGGCACAACAAAGATTTCGAACGGCAACGCGATCGCTCGTCGTGTAAGCGCGGATTGAGTACCGGGACGTGTCGTCCATTTTAGTGTTGCTTCTTATAATTCAAGGAAACCTCCTGGTAAATGGCAAAGAGGCGTTCGAATACCCGCGGCCAGGAAAGCCGTTCCTCGGCCAAGCGGGAAGCGCGCGCTCCCAGCCGCGGCAAATTCCGCGAACAGGCCGCTTCAATCGTGCGCGCCAGCGATTCAGGCGTGTCTTCGTCCGCCCAGGATTCCTGGTCGTGGAGGATAATCCGATCCATGTAACTGCCGCGGATCCCGACGACAGGCGTGCCGCAAGCCTGGCTCTCCAACGCCACCAGGCCGAAAGTCTCCTGCGTGCCCGGGTGAACAAACAAATCGGCGGAGCGATAATAGCGCGCCAGATCGGACGAATCGGTGCAATAACGCATCCAGGTGATGTTTGAACAACGCGCTTGTAGATCTTCGAGATCAGTACGGTCTGGGCCATCGCCAATGACCAGAAGATGGAAATCTTTGGGCGCGTTCTCAGTTAATTTGGCGAACGCATTGAAGAGCAATCGGGTATTTTTTTCCTTCGCCAATCGGCCAACGTAAAGCAGAAGCCGGCGCGTCACCGGTATTCCCAGCTCAGCCCGCGTTGCTGTAGTATCGTCTGGCACAGGGGAAAAAACGGTAGTGTTCACGCCCAGATTAACGGCACGAACGTTCTCCACGCCCCACTCCGTTAGCACGCTGCCGAGCCGCGCTGAAGGAACCAGTGTCGCTTGGAATGAATTGTAAAGATTGCGCACATATCGCCGGGTAAAATCCATCATCGCTTCGCCGGCAGTTTGGCCGAGAAATTTTGCGACGCTGCGAACATAGGCTTCGGCAAAATGCGAATGATAAAATCCAACCACCGGAATGCGTAGCGCCTCGCCACTGGCGATGGCTTTCCATGCGACCTGATAGGGATCGCCTGATTCGATCAAGTCTGGCCGTTCCCGCTCCAGAATCTGTTCAATGGCCCGGAGATTAATGAGTGCGCGATAATGCGACGTCCGTGAGATCAGCGGTGAATGAATGAAATAAATCCGCGAACGCTCGCTGCTGACGCACTCGGTTTTAGGTCCCGGGACGACGAGCACGTGTTCGTGCTCAGTCTCATCTTGAATATATCCTATCTTCTCGTGGACATAACGC
>JBKPQI010000237.1:0-4622 GCA_046733975.1 Verrucomicrobiota bacterium | reverse complement strand
GGCTACAGCTACGGATCATGAGCATAGCACGAAGAGCCTCGAGGGCGCCGCGTTGAGCCGCCATCGGACGGCGCAAAGTTGCAACACGACCGTTCTTCGCTGCAGCTACGGCGGGGCAGGCACCGCGTGACCGTCCAAATTTCGCGTCATTTCGCGCCTGCCGCGCTGCAGCCCGGCGGAGCCAGGTGTTTGGCGGATAATTACGCTCTCGTTCATCCGACGTGATGGCCGGGTTATTTCGCGATTGGCGACGAATTACGTCAGCTTAAATGTGGGCCGCGCATCAACACGCGTGAACAGGAATGAAAGAGTAGTAATATTCCTGTCTGCAGCACTGTAAATCCGTGCTCATCTGTGGCTAATTGCTTCTTACAGGAATGACCCCCAATCCATATCTCTTCATTATCATCTTCGTTGGCGTGGCGCTGGTGTTTCCCGTTATGCCGCTGGTCCTCGCCTGGATGTGGCGCAGGTTTTTTCAGCCGCCCAAACCGGGAGCGGGAAAGAATGCGACCTATGAGTGCGGAGTCGAATCGGTCGGTGAGGCACAGATTCAGTTCCGATCGCAATATTATCTTTACGCCATCATCTTTCTGATTTTCGACGTCGAAGCGATTTTTTTAGTTCCATTTGCGGTGGCGTTTACCGGTCTGCCGGTCGGCGCTTTCGTCTCCATTCTCGTTTTTCTGTTACTCCTGCTCGAAGGTCTGGTGTGGGCATGGGGCAAAGGCTGCTTAAATTGGGCACGGTGACGCTGCGCGGAATTAATGAGGTGTGGAGTAGTGAAGTAATGTTGAAGAGATGAGCAGCGACATTGACGAAGGATTGCGAAGCGAACTGCAACGGCAGGGTATTTGGGTGACCTCGATGCAGGAGCTTTATAATTGGGGCCGCAAGAATTCGATCTGGCCGCTGCAATTTGGTCTGGCCTGTTGCGCAATCGAAATGATCGCAACGGCGGCGTCGCGTTACGATATCGCGCGATTCGGTGGGGAAGTTTTCCGGCCGTCACCGCGACAGGCCGATTTGATGATCGTGGCCGGGACGGTGACGAAGAAAATGGCGCCACAAATTGTGCGGCTCTACAACCAGATGCCCGACCCCAAGTATGTCATTGCCATGGGGGCATGTGCGATTTCGGGCGGCCCATTCAAGCAAGGCTACAACGTTCTGAAAGGAATCGACCGTTACATCCCCGTCGACGTTTACATTCCCGGTTGTCCGCCGCGGCCGGAAGCACTGCTGCATGCTTTCATGGAACTGCAGCGCAAGATCGATGAACAAAAGCTCAGTGGCTCGAGCAAAGCCGAACATCTGCGGCCGGATCAGCCGAGCGAGTTCCCCGTACCAGAGTTCCGAGCGCATGATTTGGAGCCACCGGCAAATCCGAATGTGTTTCGGCCAATGAAAATCGAAAGGCAGTCATGAACGGGTCATCCGCACCGAAGCGCAGCGAAGTCGAGGGATGTGGCGAAAGCTTTAAGGTAGCGCAGCGGCATCCGTCGACTTCGCTCGGGATGACGAGTGTTTAACGATGGAAACTCTCGATCAAATCAAAGCGCGGATCGAATGCGCGGTTGCCGGCGTGAAGATCCAGATCGTACAAAATGGCAGTCCGTCCCAGCAGCATTCGCTGTTAATCGATAACGAACACGCCGTCGAAATTGCGCGTTTTTTACGAGACGATTCCGAACTGCGACTCGATTTTTGCTCGAATGTCACGGGCGTCGATTGGCTGGATCGGACGATCAAGAAGACGGTGAAGATAAAACAGATTGTCGATGGTGTGGACAAGGAGGTCGCTCAAACCACGGAAGAGACAACCACCGGTTATCTCGAAGCGGTGTATCATTTGTACTCGATAGCGCGAAAACAGGGACCAGTGATTATCCGGATGCGAACGGCGGGTCGTGCGGCCGACGTGCAGTTGCCATCATTAACGCCGCTGTGGCGCAGCGCGGAATTCCAGGAACGCGAAATTTTCGATCTTTACGGCATTCGCTTTGAAGGTCATCCCGATCTGCGCCGCATCCTGATGTGGGACGAGTTCGAAGATCATCCGATGCGAAAGGATTATCGCGAGCCGGACGATTACGAATACGAGCCGACGCCGCACGATGATGTGCTGGAAAAGGCGAAACAACATTATTCCGCGCGGCCGCAGTTGGATGGGGCGGAAGGTATAACCGCCCAGCCATGATCACTGGGTCATCCCGAGCGCAGCGAAGCGAAGCCGAGGGAGCCCGTGGCGAGAGCTTTAAGGCAGCTCCGCAGGATCCCTCGGCTTCGCTCGGGATGACGTCGCGCTTGGAAGGCGAGTTGCTCGAAGTATCGATGGGACCGCAGCATCCATCGACTCATGGAGTGTTTCGCATGAATGTCGCTTTGGACGGCGAGATGGTTCGCAAACTCAAGCCTGTCTTCGGCTATCTGCATCGGAATCACGAGAAGATCGGCGAAAATACGACCTACCTCGGTTCCATGCCGTACACCGATCGGCTTGATTACTTTTGTTCAATGACAAATAACTGGGCCTACGCTCTCGGCTTCGAAAAACTTGCCGGGATCGAGGTTCCAGAACGCGCCGAATATCTGCGCATTATCCTGGCCGAACTAACCCGGCTTCAAAATCATGCTTCGCTCCTCGGGTTCCTCCTAAGCGACATGGGCGCATGGGGAACGCCATTGATGTATGCCTTTCGCGAACGCGAGAAAATCCTGGATTTGTTCGAGTCACTCTCCGGTTCACGCATGATGTGTGACTACATGCGTTTCGGCGGTTGCCGTGTGGATGCAAGTCCACAGTGGCTGGCCCGGGCCAAAGAAATTGTTAATCGTTTCCCGAAGTTTCTGGATGAATTTGAAGATTTAATTATCGGAAACGAAATTCTGATCGCGCGGACACAGAACGTTGGCAAACTATCACCCGAGCTTGCGATTAGTGCGGGAATTACCGGCCCGATGCTTCGCGCCTGCGGCGTGAACTATGATATCCGCAAAGTAGATGGCTATGGATACTATCCGCGGTTTAAGTTTCGGATTCCGTTAGGTGAACATGGCGATACCTACGATCGTTTGATGATGCGTGCGCTGGAGATGCGTGAGAGCATCGCCATCCTGAACCAGGCTTTTGTCCAATTACCGGCTGGGCCGGTGATGAATCCAAAGGTAAAGGTTCGAGCTTTCAGACCGCCCGCCGGAGAAGCTTATGGCCGGATCGAAGCTCCAAAAGGCGAGCTGGGATTCTACTTAATCAGTGACGGGAGTCCAAACCCCTACCGTTACCGGGTGCGCGCACCGAGTTTCATCAATCTAACCGTGCTGGAAGATCTTTGTCTGGGCCACACCGTGGCAGACGTCATGGTGATACTTGGGAGTGTTGATATTGTCATGGGAGAAGTGGATCGTTAGCGATCGGCCACGGGCGATTGGGTCAATGGCCCGACCTCGGGCAGCCAAATTGAAATGAATGAATTGAGATGATCGGCGCAGGCATACTTAAGGGAATGGCAGTGACGCTCCGGAATTTTGCCGGAAGTTATTTCGACAAGGATCGGTTGATTACTGTCCAGTATCCGGAAGAGAGAAGCCCCTTGCCGGAGAACTATCGGAATTTTCCGTTCCTGGTTTATGACACCGAGGATGCGAACGCCGGGTTGCGCTGCGTGGCATGCAAAATTTGCGAGAAAGAATGTCCGCCGCAGTGCATCTACATCGTCAAGAGCGAAGACAAGAAGCCCGATTACATGGGCAAACCGCAGTTTTATCCGAAAATCTTCGATATCGATATCTCGGTTTGCATGAGCTGCCAGATTTGTGTCGAGGTTTGTCCCTTTGAAGCGATCAAAATGGACAAGGTATTTGAGCTAAGTAAACGCGAACGCTTTGACGCGTTACTTTTACGCAAAAATGACTTGTCGAAGTCGAATGATTACTATCACGAAATCCATCCCGTGGAAGCGGTCGAAGTAGATGCGAAGCTGGCGGAAGCGGCAGCTAAGAAGAAACCAGCGCCGGCGGCGGCGGTGGCTCCGCCGAAAGCGCCCCCTGCAGCGGGTGCAACGAATTCGCCAGCGTAGCGCCGCGTCGGCTGCAGGATCTTCTCTGGGAGGCGCACGCGCCCTGACCTGCTTGCAGTCCGGCTCGGACTTGCGGCGCCTCGCCGCAATGCGTCTACGGCGGGAAGTTGGCGAGGCGCCATCGCCAACACGCGAGCCGCGTGCGCTCCCCAGACCAATCCAGAGCGACGCGGACGCTTCTTTGTTATCATTAATTTTGAGCTAAAGGAAGCGAACCCATGATCGGGGAGACTGAACTGATCCTGATATGTCTGGTTCTTGTCGCGCTCATAGCAATCCTCGCGAGAAGAATCCGGGTTCCATATTCCATTCTGCTGACCATCGCGGGCGTGCTGTTAGCCCTGGTTCCGGGGGTACCGGTCATTCGCCTCCAACCCGAGCTGGTTTTTAACTTGTTTTTGCCGCCGCTGATTTATCCGGGTGCGGTTTTCACTTCCTGGAGAGATTTTCGCGCCAATCTCCGACCGATTCTGCTGCTCGCGATTGCATTGGTTGTGGTCACCATGACAGTGATCGCAGCCCTGTTTCACTACCTCACCGGAC
>JBKPQI010000236.1:0-4364 GCA_046733975.1 Verrucomicrobiota bacterium | reverse complement strand
GTTTAGCGGACGACGCCGCGAGATTTCGCTGCGTATGGCTCTCGGGGCGTCGCGCACGAGCGTGCTCCGGCTGTTTGTATTCGAAAGCGTCCTCGTCAGCTTGCTTGCTGGCTGCCTGGGCGCGGTGTTGGCCTGGCAACTGGTTCCACTCGTGCCAAAACTGGCCGCTAATTTCCTCCCCATTGAGGCAGGCAGCGCGACCGCTCTTTCGCTTCCGGTGCTCGCGTTTACCATCGTGCTTTCGCTGGTCACAGGTCTGGTGATGGGTTTTTATCCTGCGTTGCAAAGCTCGCGCGCCGACATCGTCGATGCGCTCAAGGAGGGTGGTCGCGGTACGGCCGGGAGCGTGCGCCAGCAGCGTTTCCGCAAACTTTTGGTCGGGGCGCAGGTCGCTCTGTCCGTAATCTTACTGGCAGGCGCATCATTGCTCATTGCCAGCTTCCTTCGGTTGAGTCATCAGGATCCCGGCTTTCGCACAGAAAATCTTTGGACCGGCTTTACCGTATTGCCTCAAGCCCAATATCCCGATCAGCCCACGCGCACTCGCTTTGCCGAGCAATTGCTAAATGCCTTACGAGCTACCCCGGGCCTGCAGGATGCCATGCTCAGTTCCGGTTTCCCTCTCGCGGGTGGTGCGGGCGCGACTCTTTATACCAAAGCAGAAGGAAATGTTCCGCCCGTTCCGGAACGCAAGGGCGCGCCCTCCAATGATCTCATGCCCGGCTGGTTCAAAAGCCTCGGCATTCCCCTGCTCGCCGGCCGTGACTTCAACGAGCAGGACCTGCTCGATCATCCGAACGTTGTCATCATCAGCAAATCGGGCGCGAAGATGCTGTTCGGCAATGACAATCCAATCGGAAAGTCACTGCTGGTGACAAGCGGCAGTGTGCCGGTCGAGATTGTCGGCGTGGTCGGCGATGTGCGCTCGGCGCAGCTGAACCAGCACAACGAGATGGAATTCTATCGACCATTGGCGCAGGAAAATTTTCCGTTCCTCAGCATCGCCATCCGCAGCCCATTACCGCCTGAAACAATCACGCGATCGGTCCAGACCGTGCTGCGCGGAATAGACCCAGGGCTGGCGCTCATTTTGCCGCAACCGTTCAGCGCGATCATGGCGCAGGCGCTTGGCCAGGCTAAGTTGATGATGGTGCTGCTGGGTGTCTTCGCCGGCGTCGCGCTCCTTCTCGCCACCGTGGGTATATATGGAGCGGTGGCGTATAGCGTGGCGCAACGCACCGGCGAGATTGGCGTGCGCATGGCTCTGGGTGCGCAAACGCGAGACATTTTGCGATTGATTGTGCGGCAGGGGATGATGCCGGTCGTATTCGGACTAGTGATCGGCGTCGGCGCCGCACTTGCGGTCGGACGACTGATCCATTCGCAGTTATATCAAACGTCGGCGTACAATCCGTTTCTGCTTAGCGCAACCCTAACGGTTCTTGGACTGGCAGCATTGTTAGCATGTTTTTTCCCGGCCTATCGCGCTACCCTGGTTAATCCGGTCGAAGCGCTGCGGACGGAGTAGCGCTATGATTACTGATCTGCGTTTTGCTGTTCGGATGCTTTTCAAGTATCCGGCTTTTTCAATCGTTGCTTTTCTTGCCCTGGTTCTCGGAGTGGGCGCGAACACGACTGTGTTTGGAATCATCAACGCCCTGCTGCTTCGCCCGTTGCCCGTCGGCCATTCTGCAGAAGTCGTGAAAGTCTTTACGACCGACAATCACATCAAAGGCAACCAATCGACCTCGTATTTAAATTTCCAGGATTACGCAAAAGAGAACACGGCCTTTAGCTCCATGGCCGCATACACCTTTGCCGGAATGGGGATGACCCGCGGGAGCGAAACCCTGAATGTGGGCGGCTTGCTCGTAACCGGAAATTATTTCGACCTCCTTCAGGTAAAACCGTGGCTCGGGCGTGCCTTCTTGCCGGAAGAGGATTCTACCCCCAATGGCCACCCGGTTGTTGTTCTTGGTTACAAGTTCTGGAAAAAACTGGGAGCCGATCCGGCAATTGTCGGCAGTCAGGTCACCTTAAACGGGCATTCTTTCACCGTCATCGGTGTTGTGTCGGCGGCTTTCACCGGCGTGGATGTTGGCTTCGATCCAGATGTTTACCTGCCGGTCTCGATGCATCAATGGGCGCGACCCGGCGGTGACTTCTGGTTCGACACCCGGCGGGCGCTGTTAATGAGCGTCATCGGGCGGCTTAAGCCCGGAGTGACGATGTCCGAAGCCCAGGCGCAATTGCGTACGATCGCGAAACAGCTTGAGCAAGCCTATCCGGACGTAAACAAAGAGCGCTCGATTGCGGTAATGTCGCTCGAGGCTGCAAAATCACAGGGCCTCGGAGGGCCAAATAACGAAGATCTTGCCAGCAATGTGTCCCTTCTTTTACTCGCCGCATCTGCGAGCATTCTTCTGATCGCGTGCGCCAACGTTGCCAACCTGCTGCTCGCGCGATCGACTGCTCGCCAGCGCGAGATGGCGGTTCGTTTGGCACTGGGTGCAAGCCGAGGACGGATCGTGCGACAATTGCTTACCGAAAGCGTTTTGCTTGGCATAATTGGCGGCCTCGGTGGGGTCATTCTCGCCTATTGCCTCGGCAATGTTCTGGTGGCACTGCTTCCGCCAACTCCCTTTCCCATTGCGTTGGATCCGCAACCGGACTGGCGAGTGCTCGCCTTCTCGTTTGTCGTCGCGATCTTAAGCGGCGTCGCGTTCGGGCTGGCCCCCGCGCTGAAAATGGGGCGCTGGAATCTGACCGCGGGATTGCGGGAGCGAGCTTCCACCGCCGGCGGCGCCGTCACGCGGGTTAATTTGCGCAGTTTGCTCGTGGTTGCACAAATTGCTGTTTCCCTGCTTCTCTTAATTGGATCCGGTCTGTTTCTAAAGTCGTTCTACAAGGCCCAGGCGATTGATCCAGGCTTCCGCACCGATAATCTGGATATCGTTACAATAAATCCAGTGCTGGCCGGGTACGACAGCGACCGTGCTCTTCAAGCGGTACGCGCAATCGTTGACCAAATCAGGCACGATCCGCGCATTGCCGGAGCGGATGTCAATAACTACGTCCCTCTGCTTGGCGGTGAAGGCCGAACGATTGTGATCGACGGTCGCGATCCGAATGACCAACACAATCGACGATTCGCCAATTACTGTCCGATCACCCCCGGTTATTTGCAGACTATGGGCATTCAGCTTCTCCGCGGCCGCAATTTTACCGAGCAAGACGCAGAAAAGAACGCCGCGCCAGTTGCAATCATTGACGAAACGATGGCGAGCGAATTTTGGCCAAATGAAGATGCTTTGGGCCGACGATTCAGGTTCATGATTGATAAGAAACCGGTCGAAGTCATTGGCATCGCACGTAATTCCAAAGCGAATACGCTCGGAGAAGTTCCTTCGCCAATGGTTTACTGGCCCCTAAAGGAAATCACTGATAGCGGCATCACTCTCTTCGCGCACACGACCGGCGCGCCAGGAACGATGCTTAGTGAAATTCGCCGGATTATCCGCTCCGTTGATGTGCATATTCCAATCACATATGAAAAGACAATTCAGCAGCACATGGCGATCGCACTTTGGCCCTCGTGGATGGGTGCCATGTTGCTGGGAGGCCTTGGCCTGCTCGCATTCATTCTTGCGTCGATGGGCGTGTATGGAGTGATGGCGTACTCCGTCGGTCAGCGCACCCGTGAGCTGGGAATTCGAATGGCGCTCGGCGCACAAACGAGCCAGGTCATCCAACTGGTGCTGCGCCAGGGAATGGCACTTGCCGCAGTCGGTCTGGGCTTTGGGTTGTTTGCCGCACTGGGGACAACCCGACTGGCGGGATCTCTGCTTTACGGAGTCAATCCGAGCGACCCGTTCGTTTTCCTCGGCGTGACCTCGCTGCTTGCGCTGGCTGCTTTAGCGGCCTGCTATTTTCCAGCGCGGCGCGCCTTGAAAATTAATCCGGTCCAAGCATTGCGCACCGAATAAGTCGTCGGATGAATGACGTCCGGTTTGCGCTCCGCCAGCTTCTCAAATCGCCGGGATTCACTCTCCTCGCTGTGCTGACGCTCGCGGTCGGAATCGGATTGAACACCGCGATTTTTACTTTGATCAACGATCTTTTCCTGCGCCGGTTGCCATTCCAGGAGTCGGCACACCTGGTGCGCTTGTACGGCAATCGCAAGGAAGCTAACCTGACCGAAATCGCCATTTCGGTCCCGCGCTTCAAGCATTTCCGCGATGGGCAGACGATTTTCTCAAGCTTCGCTGCCGACGACGGGGTGCCCTTTACTTTGACCGGCGTGGGCGATCCGGTCCTGGTCAACGACGGGCGTGTCACCTCAAATTACTTCAATTCCCTTGGGG
>JBKPQI010000235.1:0-4074 GCA_046733975.1 Verrucomicrobiota bacterium | reverse complement strand
CAGAGTTAAAGGCAAGCGCAGGACGAACAGACCGAATTCGAGAAGGCGTTGGCGCCGGTGGCTATATAGCGAACGCGCCGGACAGTGTCCGGCGCGCTAAACTAAACAATCGCGCGGCAAACAGCAACGGCGCTTCTCTTTAGATGCACGATTGTCGAATATTCATACTCTGGCAAACGCCGCCCGCTCCCGTTCAATCGCACGCGCCCGCAAGGCCTGTGGCCGTGGCCTTAGGATCTCCGGCCTATGGCGGCTGATACCCCTGCCATGGATCTCTAAGTCAAAAGGTAGTTTTGCGCCCGTTTTCACATAATGTTGCGGGACCTCATTTTAGCAGGGAGGTAAGCTCGCACGCATACGGCGCGTTGACGTTAAAAGCTCCGCGCCGGCAAAATACGGATACCTGCGCGATCTGATCAAGCGCAACGGTATATCTCGGCTGCCATAACCCACCATACCTTACCGGTAGATTAACTACTATGCACCGCGCTCTCAGTTATCAGCGATGGCCGATGTCGCCTTCATAAACAGGTCGCGCTAAGCGGCTAATTACTGAACAGCCAGAAGCGAATGGCATTGTAGGTGCTATAATTCTCATAATATGTTCAGGAACGCAAGACCACACCGGCAATACCTCCAGGCCGAATGCGGGGCCACTCTCGTTGAGGTAATGGTGGCCGCGGTTCTCATCGCCGTATTTTTCGCCTCCATCTTCGAGCTCAATGCGATGTGTCTTCGGTTCATCGATGCGAGCAAAGAGTCGCTTGCTGCTGTGCAAAGCGTGCAAGATCGAAGTGAGACATTGCGTAATTTATCCTTCTCGGATTTGACGAGTACGGCAGTGGTTCAAAACCTAATGGCGACTGCCGCTAATCCGGCGCCGTTTTTGAAAAAGGCTACCGAGGTAGTCAAGATCAGCAAATATCCGAGCCCGAATGGGGTAACACAGTTTACCCGCTCTCCCGACGGCACCGTTGTCAACGATTCTGTAGCAACCGATCTTGGAACTCAATTGGTCAAAGTGGACGTTGCTGTTTCGTGGAGCATGACGCTGAGTGGTCGTGCTCGGACCGAACAGACAAGCAGCATTGTTTCGAACGGGACTAAGAAATGACACTTGGAACGTCGCTGAAGAATCGGGCATTTACGCTTGCCGAAATACTGATCGCAATGGCCATTTCTGTATCTCTTATCGGTGTCACGCTCACCGCGTCAATCGCCCTACAGAAGAGTTTTTATTCAATCGACAATTACTTTGGCACACACATGCAGCAGATTCGGATCGTCGATTACTTAGCTCGAGATGTTAAGCGCGGCTTGAGCGTTGTCACTGCTGCTGATAAGCGCACTGTCACCGTCAACCTGCCCTGATATATCATTCAGGCCGGAGATGCGGACGCGACAGGATCAAACATCGGAACCCCACGTGCACCATCACTTGCAATTGTTAACAGGGATTACAGCATTAATTACCTTCCAAGCTCAACGTCATCTCCGAGCGTAGTTGTGTATTCAATTAGCGGCTCTTCCATCCTCCGGACAGAGGACAATGTCATCACCACGATAGCGTCAAGTACCGACAGCCTTATTCCAGAGACGGTCGATACCGAACTAGCTAATACTGAGTACACGACTACCGCGATTACTTTTCAGCCGTTATCGGTCGCGGATCGAAATGGGACGGTTGTTTATTCGACTGCTTACTTGAGAAATCGCCGCCGCGCCATTCCAACGCCGAGCCCCAGTCCCACGCCATAGCATCAAGAGATATGCAAACCACGAAAAGCTCGCCAGAATCGGGAAACGTTTTGATTTGTTCGCTTATCACGATTGTGATCGTGTCGCTAATCGCTGCAAATGTATTAAGCAACTCCGCGACCCGTTTCAATGCGGCATCGAATCAAGTCCGTGCCTGGAAACAAGCGCTGCAGGCGGCCGAAGCAGGCGGCGAAATGGCATTTACTGAGTTGAGAAAGCAGATCTCCACGGATGCCACGGTTCGCGCGAGTCAATGGTCGGCGTGGACCAATTCCGGAAGCACGCACACTAGTCCCCAAACCACTTTCGGCAGTAGTAATCTGATAACACAAACTACGGTGGAGACATTTTATTTTGATGCATCCGGAGTATTTCACACCGGAGCAAACCCAGATCCAAGCCAAAACAACTGGTATCGACTTAGAAGCAAAGGAACTGCGCCGCTGCCAAACATTAGGCGAACTGGTATGGACGATGCACTGGTACAAGACGGGCAAAAACATTTCGCGGCACTCGGTTCGACCCAAATGAAGGACATCGTAGCCCGTGGCAAAGGCGACAGTCTGTTGCGCAAAATCGATTTCAACTATGATCACTTCGTCTCAACGTACGGACCGAATGGGGACGGCCTGAACAAGGCGCTTGTTGCTCCGATTGCCGCACCCTCGATTTCCAGGCGAATCGAGCAGATTGTCACGCCAGTCACCCCGTTTTTTGACGCGGCCATTAAAGCTAATGGCATCTTCTATGGACTTGGCTCCGCCGCTTACATCGATAGCTACGATTCGCGCAACGGTCCATATGATTCGACAGTGAAGGATAATCCCTCAAGCCCTTACTACAAAGATTCCCGCCACGGTTCGATCGAGATCAATAGCGGAACGGCAACGATAAAGGGGACGATCTACGGGGACGTGGCGACCAATGGAGGAACGGTCATTAACTCACAATATGTTACCGGGACGGTCGACAACAATGTGCCATTTACCCTCGAAGATTATCATATGCCGGATACATCCGGGTGGTCGTATCAACCTCCGGGTACCGGCGCGGGCAAGCTTCCGAGTTCGGTGACCAGTAGTAGTCAAACGCTTACGCCGCCTGCGCCGGGAACCTCAAATGCTCCCAACTACTACGTTATTTCAACACTTAGCGGGAACTTAACGGTGAACCAAGTCACTGGACAGGAAACATATGTCGCTATCCGCGTCAACGGTAGCGATACCAGCGGCAACGGTATTACAGGAGGAATTACGGTCAATCCGGGAGTACATCTTAGAATCTATTTTGATTACAACGTCAATACCAAAAACAGCGATCTCGCGAATAACAACCCGACTTCTACAAACCCCTTGGCTAGTAATTTGCAGTTCTACGGAATTAGCCCGCCTCGCGACGCAAATGGAAATCCCGTTAGAACACAGACCATTAACCTTAACTCGGGGAATCCGGGAATTCTCGCGGCGACCTTTTACGCCCCTAGCGCGAATGTCAACGAGAATGGAAACCCCGACTTTATCGGGACAGTTGTCTGTAAAAATTTTTACGCCAACGGAAACATCGCCTGGCACTACGATAGAGCACTCAATTCCGAGGGAGAGCTTCTTGATTTTCGGATCGCCAGCTACGTAGAAGATACGCGCTAACTGCTGCTCAGACCGCTCTGCTTCGCTCAATCGGCCTCGGAGGTTGTATAGAACCACGGCTGCGGGTTTCGTAACCAAGGTGAGCTTAATCGCGAAAGCTCAGTCGAAGAGGTTGGCGGTGTGATAACAGCATTTGTATAAGATCGCCGTTCATGAAGCAGTTTCCGTAATGACAACACGGCCCTAGGAAAAGCCGCTCTAGCCAATAATACCTCCGGCGGAAACAACGTCGCGCTTGGGTTAAATGCCGGTTTAAACGTGACTACCGGCGGCAACAATATCATCATCGGAGCTGGTGTACTCGGCAATTCCGCTGACGCGAACATCACCCGCATCGGCAACACAGCCCAGAAGAAAACTTTATGGTGGCATGTCTAGTCCACCGCGGCCCATAGCGGGTGCAAGCTCGTGATGTGTATTCCGCCCGCTCCCACTTCTCCGCATATCGTTCTGCTTCGGCAAAACTGCGGAGCCGGCATGACTTGTCTGTCGAATCGAAGTTCACGGCAGCGCGCCTCCGATAGCTCTTGGGCTATATTTGGCGATCGTGCCCGGGCCCGCTGTCGGCCCCGTTTGACATGGCGCGCTCGGCTCCGTAGTTTCGCTTCGTAGGTTTGTCTGATTGCGCGTTCGCCCGGTTGCAGCCGGGCGAACGCATTTTCCGGTGGGG
>JBKPQI010000234.1:0-9354 GCA_046733975.1 Verrucomicrobiota bacterium | reverse complement strand
GCGTCGACCTTCCCGTTTGCGTCGCAGCGGAATAGAATCCGGCCTTCGATCCCTTTGCGGAAGAAAATCTCTGAGGTCTCCGGAAACAGTTGCTCTCTCTTTCCATTTCGTTCGACGAACAGATTATCGCCTTCCGTGAGCACGGTGCGCCCTTGACCCGGAGCCAGCTCATACGTGCCGGCGAAATCGCTGAAATTTTTCGGATCAGATCGCCCTACAGCCGAGTCTTCATAATAACGATGTGCCTGGCTGGCGACAATCTGCCAGTTGTCATCGCGGAGCAGCCAGGTATCCGTGATGTGATAGCGTGCGGTTAAGTTTTGGCCAAAGATCGTCTCGGTCTCGTTAGCGTCATAACTGAGAATAGCAACATTGCCGTAAATCCGACTCTGCACCTGCTCGATCTTGATCGTGCCGGAGTACCCGGTCGGTAACGGAGCGATATCGGCCACGAGCTTGCTTTTATCCATCGTTCGCCCTTTCTCATCCGAGAAAATGCAATCATCGGCAAAATATTGCTTCCACGGCCCCTGATTACCGGCCGCAACCGCATCGTACAGCTGCTGCGTCCGCCGTACCAACTCCTGCTCGGTGATGACTGCCTTTTCCGCCGCTGTCAGCGGGAGTGTGGAACTAACTAAAAGAATGCCAATGCAACACAATTTCGTGCCGGTCAGCTTCGTGTTCTCTATTGTTTTCCTCCATCCTTCCCGTTTTCATCACCGCAACCACATACCTTGCTCGTACCGCACATCCAAGCCTGACATTCGTTGCGAAGCGCTCCGCCGCGTCGAGCAATTCTGGAATCGTTTCGCGTCGAATCGCCAGCCTTCGTGTTTGATTGGGCGAACCGTTGCATCATTTTTGCTGCTCTAAAAAAATTATCGATTTTTCGTTAGACGTTCTTCCATTTTCCTAAAGACGATGCAAGGTGTTGGAATGAAGAAACGGCAAGGAGCATATCGCGAATTTACCAATATCCGTATTTTGCCCAGTGGCTATCAGGTAGCCATCACCCGCAACAAAAAGGAATACAGCAAACATTTCGCCGGTCATTCCAAGGATGCATTGAAGGCCGCGCATCGTTGGCGTGACAAAGTTCTTCGTCTGCTCCCAAATAAACGCAGCCAACCGATCCCGGCGCGCATTTTGACCAACCTCCGTCTCACGCAACCGGTCGTGGGAGTATCTCGTTACGGCGCGCGACGATTTTATTCCGTCACTTACCATGGGCCCAAAGGACGGACGCGAGTGCGAACTTTCTCGTGGAAGGATCCGAAGGGTGAATTGGCAGCATATTCAGCAGCGATCAAATTCCGCCGAAAGAAGACGAAGTTTCGTTAGGAGCGGCGACGCAGTCGCGATTGCTACAACCGAGTTCGTGTTTTGTTAACGAGAAACACGGAAAGTTGATACTGCGATGTATTCCGTTGAAGCCGACCCTTCGAACCGGCTTCTGGTGATTAGTGCAGCAGGAAAGGTGACGAAAAAGGAAGTAGCCGCGGTCGCACAGCAGGTGCGCAGGATGATGAACGATGTAAGACCCGGATTTCGTGTTCTGACGGACTTTCGGTGGCTCGATCGAATGGAACCGGCAGCCGCGACAGATATCGCGGACATCATGGACGCGTTCGCAGAAAAGAAAGTGGCCGTGGTAGTGCGGATCGTTCCCGATCCGCACAAGGACATCGGCTTGAACATTCTTTCCCAGTTTCACTACGGACCCAACATCAAACTCGCTACCTTTGAATCGTTAGCCGCAGCTCTGGCGATGTTGATGGAAGAAGCGTAGAACGCGCTGGGACACTCCTTACGCTCTTCGCTGCCACAGAAAATAAACCGGCACGCCGGTTGATATGATCAGAATGGCAATGCCGGATGTACTCGGCGCGAGATAAGCGAGGTCAAGAATTAGAATCGCGGCCAATGCGATTGAGAATATTGGCACGAACGGGTAACCCCAGGCGCGATACGGTCGTGGGGCCTGAGGATTTTTTATTCGCAAGATGATGACTGCAGTGACAAGCAGGATGTAGAAAATCAAATCGGCTGAGAACATGTATTCGAGCAACTGGGTATAGACATCGCCAAATGTTTGCGCGCCATTTTGCGCGTTCGGTGTCACAGTGCGCGGCAGAGTGAGCACGGCCGTCCAAATCGCCTGAACCACCAACGCAAATGCGGGGACGTGGAACCGATTCGTTGTGCCTACTTGGCGAAAAAATAACTGATCACGGGCCATTGCGTAATAGACCCGCGCCCCGGCCAGGATGAGCCCGTTATTGCAACCGAAGGTCGAGATCATGATGGCAGCGGCCATCGCCAGTACGCCAGGCGGCCCGAAAACTTCGCGCATCATGGCAACCGCCACCCGGTTTTGCGGGGCCATTTGAATTTCTGTTAACGATAAAGATGCGATGTAAGCAACGTTCGCCAGGACATAGAGCACCACCACAATCCCGCAGCCATAAAGTAACGCGCGCGAAAGATTGCGCCCGGGCTCGCGCACCTCGCTGCCGATGAAAGTGATATTTGTCCAGGCCGTCTGTGCGAAGACCGGGCCGACCATCGCCTTTCCAAACAATAACACGGCAGCAAGGCCGCCAACGACTGTGAATCCCGGTTGTGCGACCTGTGCGCTCCAACCGTTCGCGCGTGCATTCCACCAATGCGAAGCCAGTGCCGCGCAATTCGATCTCCAGCCGAAGATCAGCCCAATGACGATGACGCCCAGCAGTGCCACGGTTTTGGTAAAGGTGAAGCTGTTCTGCACAATTCGCCCGACACGAAGTCCGCGTGTGTTCAAAAAAGTGAGAAACGCGATCAGGAGAATTGCTACCAATTGTTCGGTCGAAAGACTGAGCGCGTAGCCCGGCAGCACAATAATTGGCGCCATCAGATAATGGTCGCCAGCAATTGCCGGCACAAAGACGCCAAGGAATCTGGCGAATGCGATTGCCACTGCTGCAATCGTTCCCGTTTGCACGACGAGAAAGAGCGTCCAGCCAAACAAAAATCCAAATGCGGGTCCATAGGCTTCACGCAGGAAAACATAAATGCCGCCCGCGCGCGGCATCATCGTGGCCAGTTCTGCGCAGCAGAGTGCTCCTGTAATTGTCAGCAATCCCGCCACGACCCACGTCAGCAACAGCCAGCCGGGTGCGCCGACGAGCCGGGAGGATTCAGCCGATACAATGAAAATGCCCGATCCAATCATCGAGCCGATCACGATCATAGTGGCGTCGAGCAGTCCGAGGCTGCGGACCAGCTGAGCCCGTTGATCGCGAGTGTCTTTCATGACCCGTTGGCTTACATCGTCATCCCGAGCGCAAGTCGAGGGATCTGGTGGCCGAAGCTTTAAGGCAACCTCCTTGGGCTCCCTCGGCTACGCTCGGGATGACGACCGCATTGGAGCCACAATCTCCACTCCCTCTTGCTCGAGCCGCTCCCGTAACCTCCGGGCGAACTCCACCGCTCCGGGCGTGTCCCCGTGCAAACAGATGGTCTCAGGCCGTACCACGACATCGGTGCCATCAATCGCGCGAATCTTCCCTTCCTTCAGCATGCGAATGACGCGCTCCGCCGCTTCGCCAGGATCACGCAGCAGTGCGTCCGATCTGGTTCGCGACACAAGCGTTCCGTCGCCATTATAGTTGCGATCGGCGAATACTTCCGAAGCCGGTTGCAGCCCCAATTCCCGGCCCGCCTTGAACATCTCGGTGCCGGCGGGCGCGAACAGAATTGCACCCTTATCCACGGCCAGCACCCCGTGTGTGATGGCGTCGGATAGGTGCCGGTCCCGCACTGCCATATTGTAGAGGGCGCCATGCGGCTTAACGTGGTTCATCTTCACTCCCGCGGCCCCGCAAAGCGCTTGGAAAGCACCGACCTGATAGGCGACCAGCGCGTAAACTTCTGTCCCGGTTACCTGCATTTCAGTGCGTCCGAAATTTTTGCGATCATCGAGACTGGGATGCGCTCCCACCGCTACCCCCTTTTCTTTCGCCGCCCGAATGGAATTGAAAATTCCGGCCGGCCTACCGGCATGGAATCCGCAGGCGATATTAGCCGAACTAACGAGACCTAGGATTTCGTCATCGTGACCAGCGCCTTCCCCCAAATCCGAATTCAGATCGACTCTCACCCGAAGCGCGCCTCCAATCCGACGCGGAAACGCGCGACATCACGCTCGCGCTCTCGCAAAAGTTCGCGCGCCTGTTCCAACTCAACCAATTCGAAACGAACTTCGTCAAGCGCCTGTAATTGCGCCGCATAGCCGAGATCGATCGAGATCACGTGCGCGATTTTCGGATAGCCGCCGATGGTCTGGCAACCCCGAAGAAGGACCACCGGGGCGCCACTTGGTGGAAGTTGAATGGTCCCTGGCGCCACGGCTTCCGAAACAAGCTCCCGCCGGCTGCCGATAATCTTGTCACCTTCCAGTCGCAGCCCCATTCGGTCAGAATTCAGCGCCACTCGAAATTTTTGCGCCAGCAACCTGTTCCCAATTTGGTCGTCCCAATGCTTCCCGCGAATGATCCGCAGAAATTTGCCGTGACCGGCGAATCGTGGGGCGCTCCATGCAGAAACATGGTTGGGTATTGCATTGCGCATCTTCCGAAACAACTCCGATTTTGCTCCCAGCGGCAGCTCATCACCGGAGCGCAGGGTACGTCCTTTCCAACCGCCAAAATGTGCGCGCAAATCGGTCGTTCGGCTTCCGAGAACTTCCGGAACGTTAATGCCACCGGAAATTGCCAGCCAGGCGCGGCCCCCGCGTTGTGGAACGATCTCCATATCGGAGTCAGGCGAAACCCGCGCACAATGGGAAACCGGAACCGATTTATCTCCCACTCGCATTTCGAATTCGCCGCCTGCCCACGCCAACAGCCGTTCATCGTGGAAGCGCAGCCGAAGTTTTCCGCTCACACACTCCAAACCAGCCGCACATTCCAAATTCCCAACCAAGAGATTTGCCAAACGCAGTGAGAAAGGATCGAGCGCGCCACCTGGTGTGACGCCAAATTTCCGTAGTCCGATCCGGCCACAATCCTGCACGGACGTTTGGAATCCGGCTGAGATAATATTTACCGTCATCCCGAGCGAATCCGCCAGTTCGGCTTGGACCGAGGCCCGTTGCGGAACCTTTGAGCCCGCTTCGACGGGATCCCTCGACTGCGCTCGGGATGACCTACGTAGCGTCCTCGTTCGCATTCAGCTCCTCGAATTTGCCCCGCGTGATTCTACAGAACCGCACAACATCCCCCGGTCGCAAGAACGTAGGAGGGTTTTCATCTACTCGAAACAAGCGACACGGAGTGCGACCGAGTACATTCCAACCTCCTGGAGATTCCAGTGGGTAAATGCCGGCTTGGGCATTGGCGATTGCAACCGAACCGGCCGGAACCATTGTCCTCGGACTTTCCAGACGTGGGACACGCAATTTTTCCGGCAGCCCAGCCAGAAACGGAAAACCGGGCATAAACCCGATACAGGCTACGGTATATTTGGCGGATAAATGCGACGCGACAATCGTCTCGGGAGTGAGAGAGGTGTGGTTTGCGACGCGATGCACATCGAGCGCGAACTCTTCATCATAGCAAACCGGGATGGCGACGACTCGCCTCTTTTCCCGCCGACGAACACGAGCTGATCCGATTAAAGCGCGAATCTTCTCTTCGATATCGGGCTGCGTTCGGCTGAGGTCGAAGAAAACAGCCACCGATTGATAAGAGGAAGTGACATCAATAACACCAGGAAGTTTTGCATTTTCGATCGTTTTAACGGCAGAGAGCACGCGTGTCAGAAGTTTGGCTGAATCCGACATCTCGTCAGCCAGGTTAATAATTAGTGCAGAGTCTCCGAGTGGGTCGATATGCATCGTCATTCCGAGCGAAAGCTGAGGAATCCAGTTGCGCAAGCTTTAAGGTAATTTCATTCGGATCCCTCGACTTCGCTCGGGATGACAGCAGATGGGCTGTCTACTTCTGCACTGCCTCAATCTCGATCGTCGGCGTAACTTCATTACTAATTCCGGAGATCGATTCGGTAGCGCTGCCGAATGTCAGACCAAAATCCTTGCGACTGACCGGATCAGTGGTGACGATCCAACGGGTATGCGCAGGAAGTGAATCGCCAGCGCCGGGCGTCGCAAGTTTGACGTGCAGTGTCATTGGTCTGGTGACGCCGTGCATGGTGAAGTCACCGGTGATGTCGCCGCTATTTTCGCCGGTTTGTTTTACGCTGCGGCTCTTGAAAATGATTTCGGGAAACTTGCCAGCGTCGAAAAACTCGGAGCTGAGCAGATGCTGGTCGCGTTTTTTGATCTTTGTATCGATGCTGCTGACTGAAATACGGGCGATCACAGACGAACTCTCCGGATGTTCGCGATTCACTTCGATTGTGCCACTAAATCGATGGAAATCACCGCGGACGGTGCTGACAAATTGATGGATAGTGAAAGCGATTTGTGAGTGAGCGGCATCAATTTTGTAAGTTTCGGCGGGTGCACTCAGCACAGTCAGCAACAGTAGCGGTAGAAAGAGGAAACGAACTTTCATGCTGGACCCTTATCGCGCGTTAGTAACTTGAGCAACGCCGCGCGCGAAGACGGCAATCTCCCGAAAAGATGTCCGAGGGCGGTTGCCGGGCTTGGCCTTGCGCCGTGAACACCGGTGATTCGCGCCAGTTCCGATTCGAAATGCATCACCGTTCGCTCATCGGGATCCTGTTGATCCAGAAAACCGAAGGCGCGCTGAAGCAAACGAAACATCTCAGGTTCGTGATGTTCGATTTCGGTGCAAACCTCAATTAATTCAACGAAATATGAGGCTGCCTGGGTCCGCCGATGATTCGTTCGGATTCCGGCAAATGGATTGATGACCACGACTTCGCGCAGCGTGTGCAAATCCGATTTACGGCTCTTCGCAATCGATATCTCCGCTTCAAAAAATAAATCGAGTCGTCCGCAGAACGGGCTTTTCGGTCGTCGCGCTCCCCGAGCAACGGTCTGAACGACGCCCAGCGAATCAGTGCACCACGATACAATCAGGCTGGTGTCGCTCAATTTGCGTTTGCGCAACAGGATTCCGCGACTGGTCGTGTTCATGTGAACGTTACAGAAACTGTTGCCACAGTGTTCCGGGTAGCGCACGCACCGCCGGTCCAGCTCGGACCTCGTGTGTTGGCGGGATTGCGTCTCGCAATCGCGGCTCCCCGTTGCGCGTTCCAGCGTTACACGATTTCATCGTCAGAAAAGATTGTTTCGACGCGACGCCGGAACCAACACACGAGGTCCGAGCCGGACTGGCATTGCGTGCGCCACCCGGAGTTGCACTCTCGCATCGCCATCACATTTTGCATACGTGCAAACGCGCAGAATCGGCTCGCTCGAAGTCTCCGTCGTCGGACTTGGCTGTAACAATTTCGGGTGGCGCATTGATGCCGAAGCAAGTGCGAAAGTCATCGACGCGGCGATTGAGTCAGGCGTCATGTTCTTCGACACCGCCGATCGCTACGGCAAAGGACAGAGCGAAGATTTTTTGGGACGCGCACTCGGCAGGCGACGCGACCAAATTATCCTGGCGACGAAGTTTGGAATGGAACTCGAGCCACATCAGAAAGGCGCGTCACCAAAATATGTCCACGAAGCAGTGGAAGCGAGTTTGCGCCGGCTGCGGACCGATCGCATCGATCTCTATCAGTTGCATCAACCTGATCCGGAAACGCCGATCGCAGAAACCCTTGGCGCACTCGATGAACTCGTGCGCGCCGGCAAAGTGCGCGAGATTGGTTGTTCCAACTTTTCCGTCGCCCAAATTCGCGAAGCAGCCGATGCCTCCCCAGGCCGCGCCCGTTTCGTCAGCGTCCAAAACGAATTTAGTTTGTTTCACCGGGAACCGGAAACGAACGGCGTGCTGCACGAGTGCAGTGCGCGCGGTTTGGCATTTCTTCCCTATTTCCCGTTAGCAAGTGGGTTACTGACCGGAAAGTACCGGAAAGGCAAGAGATTGCCGGAAGGAAGCCGTGCCGCTGATGGCTGGGGTCCCAAGGTTTTCACTGACAAAAATTTGGCAATCGTAGAATCGCTCATTGAATTCGCTGAATCGAAAGGACACACGATCCTCGAACTGGCATTTGCCTGGTTGCTTTCCCATCAAGCGGTTTCATCGGTCATCGCTGGCGCAAGCGAGCCGGAACAAATTCGGGCAAATGCCAAAGCCGCCGATTGGCAGCTGACGGCGGACGATCGCGCTCAGATCGATGCGATCATGAGCTCCGGGTAGCGCCCGCGTCTCGCGTGTCTTGCGATCACGGGAAAGATTGTTTCGGCGCAATGCCGAAACCAACACGCGAGAGGCGTGCACTACCCGCAGAATATCGGCGACGGTCTGCGTGAATTTCGCAGAGCGCCTTTCTACGAGCGCTCGAATTGCATCCGCCTAAGGTGTGACCACATGGGAACAACCGAAACTGGACGCATTCCCGAGGATCTTACCGGGCGAGCTCGATTGGTCCCGGTGGGCGAAGTTAGCTGGCGCACGACGTTTCGCGCGCTGCGACATCGCAATTATCGGTTGTTTTTTTACGGCCAGCTCGTCTCACTCATCGGCACCTGGTTGCAGCAAACAGCGATGAGCTGGTTCGTTTACGAGATCACTGGTTCCAAATTCCTGTTGGGCGCAGTCTCGGCCATCGGTTCAGCACCAATGATGATTTTCTCGCTGTGGGGCGGTTCGCTGGCCGACCGCTATTCCAAGCGATCAATCCTCGTCGGCACACAGACGGGACAAATGCTTTGCGCTTTCGTGCTGGCCGCCGGTGCGTGGGCGGGATTTGCCTCCGCTTCATTCATCATGGTGATCGCAGCATTCAATGGCATTGCCATGGGCTTCGATATTCCAGCACGTCAGGCCTTCACCGTGGAAATGACCAGCCGCGAGGATTTGCTCAATGCCATTTCGCTCAACAGCTCGGTCTTCCATGGCGCGCGCGTCATTGGCCCGTCTATTGCCGGGCTGATGATCGGCACGGTTGGGATTCCGATTTGTTTTCTCCTCAATGGTGTGAGCTATATCGCGGTCATCACCGGCCTGATGATGATGCAATTGCCGCCGACGGAAGAACCAAGTATTCACACTTCTCCACTGGAACACGCCTGGACCGGAATTGTTTACTCAATTCGACATCAGCGTGTCCGGACAATTTTGTCTCTCTTCTTTGCTGTCGGCGTTTTCGGTTGGTCCTACACCGTGCTGATGCCAGCATTTGCGCGCGATGTCCTCGGACGGGGCGCCAATGGTTACGGCCTTTTGATCTCGGCAAGCGGCGCGGGAGCATTGGTCGGTGCGCTGC
>JBKPQI010000233.1:0-5365 GCA_046733975.1 Verrucomicrobiota bacterium | reverse complement strand
CACTAACACCAACGTGAGGACAAGCACCAAGTAAGCGATACGAGCCGGGGTCATCATGCCTGCAACGGGACTTTAACGACTATTTTTAAGTGCCGCTAATTCCGACTGAGGGATTTATTTGAGGGGGAAGAGTCGGTCAGGCACGACTGCGACCCCGTGCCGTCTTTGGCGATAGCGATAGGAAAAAAAGAGACCCGATTTCGGGCTCCGATACCACTCCAGAAAAACAAAAACCGCAGGCTTTTACTGCCTGCGGTGGTCAGGTGGGCGCGCCCCACGAGTTATTTGCGCGCCCACCTTTGTCCCCCCTTTTTCATCTCTACACCCTAGCACCCTTGTATCTACATTCCCACTGTGGCTGCGACCGTAACATTACGCCTATTGGACCTTAGTCGTACATGAGAACCCGGCGCGCTTGTGCCCAGCATCAGGCCATCGCTCAACGTTTTCTGAATACATGCTGTCAAATTTAGCCCGCACCGTTCGACTGGTTCCAGGCTGTCGCACGGCCGTCGATGAGCCGGCGAAGCGGGAGCCATTGCGCGAGAGACGTTCCGAGAGCCGAATGGCGACCCTAACGGGATTCGAACCCGTGTTACCGCCGTGAAAGGGCGGTGTCCTAGGCCACTGGACGATAGGGTCGGCGAGCGCCAAATATCGAGATGGCGTCGCAGCTTGCAAGCTCCCAATGCCAGAGCGACGTTTAGTTTCCAGACAGTCGCTGGTATTCCTCCGATCGCGGCGCTGAGGCCGTCCCATGTTCAGACTTGGCCGCTCGCGCGTGTTTTTTCGATCAACGCGGCTGTTCGGGCAGCGGCTCCGCGGTGTGGTTGAATGACGCCAAGCGCATTCCTGACGAGCTGCTCTCGCGCGGTCGCGTCGCGCAACAAACGACGCGATTGTGCGGTCAACTCTTGAAAATTTTGCACGCACAACGCGCCGTGCTCCGCGATCAACTGACTGGTTAGACTAACAAAGTTCTCCAGGTTCGGTCCGAATAATACCGGTTTGCGCGCGCTAATCGGTTCGACTGGATTTTGGCCGCCGTGCGCGGTTAAACTTTTGCCGATGAAAACAATCGTTGCGGCATCGTACCACATCCGAAGTTCACCTGTCGTATCGATTAGCAAACACTCGGGCCAATCTCCGCCTTTGCCGGCCTCGGTGCGGCGGATGAATCGCAGATTGCGACTATGCAAGTCTGCTTCGATTTCGTTCACTCGCTCGACGTGACGTGGTGCCAGGACAAGGAACAAGTTCGGGAATTCAGATCGAACGGCGCAAAAAACATCGGCCAGGATTTCTTCTTCGCCTCGATGGGTGCTGCCGCCGAACAGAATTGGGCGGGTTGTCTCTTTTACGCTCTCAATCAGCTCTCGCAGCTCGCCCGAAGGAGGTGGGGAGTAGGAAACGTCGTATTTGATGTTGCCAACGGCTTGAATCCGGGACGACACCACGCCGAGCTTTTTCCATCGCTCCACCTCCTCACATGATGGAACACACACGAGATCGAGTTTTCGGAAGATCGGCGCGACGAACAATCTGAAGCGGCGAAACCTTCGCTCCGACCGCGCCGACAAACGCCCGTTTGCCAGCGCCATTGGAATCCGCCGCTTTCTCGCCTGCGCCACCAGATTTGGCCAAACTTCCGCTTCAATTAAGATCAAACGTTGCGGAGCAATGACTTGAAACGCGCGACGCATGACTGGCCAGAAATCAAGCGGTGCATAAAGAACGTGTATCCATTCAGGTGCGGACTTTTCCGCCAGCGCGTGACCAGTCGTCGTGGTCGTAGTAAGAACGCATTTCAGATCAGGCTGTAGCGCGCGCAGCTCATCGGCGAGCCTCAATGCAATCACAACTTCGCCCACGCTGACGGCGTGAATCCATGTCGGATGTTTGTTGCGCAAGCGTTCGCGGCAGTCGGCCGAATAAAAACCGAGTCGCTGTCCGAAATTTCTTCGATATCCGCCGCGGCGAAACATTTTCGCGAGGTATCCAGGCAGAAACAACAACAGTCCGATCGGCCAGAGCAGATTGTAGAGGAACCGAATCATTTCTGGTGTTCGGCAAAGATTACTTCCGTCGCACCGTAACGACGCGCCCGCGTGACTTTCCAGTCCGGATGCTGCGGCAAACGCTCACCCGGTCGTTTCTCGAGAACGAATACTCCATCGCTTTCGAGCAAAAGGGGGATATGCGCGTCGCTTAGCAGCAAATCCGTATACGCTTCATCTCCAGGCGCTGCTTGGTACGGCGGGTCGGCAAAAATGATATCGAATCGGCCACTCGCGTGTTTGAGGAAATCAAAAACATTCCGCGATTGCACCAGCCCTTTGACACCGGCGATCTCGAGATTGCGTTCGATCATGCGCGCGGCGGTTCGATTCGATTCGACGAACATCGCGGAGGCGGCGCCGCGACTCATGGCCTCGATGCCAAGGCCGCCGGCTCCGGCAAAAAGATCCAATACTCGCGCACGAATGACTTTTTCGCCCAAACTGGAGAAGATCGCAGCTTTGACGCGATCCATCGTTGGCCGCACGCCGGTCCGCGGAACTTTTAGTTGCAAGCCACCTGCGCTGCCCGCAATAACTCTCACGGCGTGGGCGCAGGCGAGGGGGAGTTCATTTCGACATTCTTCTTTTTCCTGCCTTTGCCATGGCCGAGCAACGCGTCGATAACGCCACCGAGGTTTTTGAGATCGGCGCCCACGGCGCGTTCTACCAGATCGGTCTTCGGCTTGTCCAGCGAACCCCCCACGTGGAACTGGAGCGCGTACTGCCCAGGATCCGCCGTTGCCACAAAATTCTCGCGCATCCCCCGAAACAACTGGCTGCGGATCTTCTCGTTGATCGCGAGAACCGAATCGAGCGCGAGCTTGCCGCCCCGCAGGGAAACCGAGCCGTTGGCGGTGAGGCGCAGATTCGGCGAGCGTAGAATCAGCTCATCGACATGAACGGTGTTGCCATTGAGATGATATTTGGCTTCCGCCTGTTCCAATTCGAGCTGGGTCAATTCCTCGATTTGTAGCAATTGACCGAGCATCGCGAGCACGGCGAACTGCTGCACGCGGCCGTTTTGCAGGGAGATGGTGCCGGAGCCGGTCAAAGCTGCGGGATCGCCGATCTTTCCGGTCACCGTCAGAGTCCCTTCCAGAAATCCGTGGACAATGTCTCGCGACCCGCCCGCCTCAGCTACCAGTTGATCTGCCTGCACTCGGCGGAAGTTTGCGTGCACCGTGAAAGGTGAATCCTCCTTCTGCGGCGACATGGAGAAATCTCCGGCTAGTTGCCCCTTTGCGATTTGGGCGTTAATGCCGGAGAGCTCGAGTTCTTCGGAATTGTAGCGGACCGGCGAACGCAACGCCGAAAGGAAGACCCGATCACGCAGCGCGATGTGATCGATTCGGACCTGGCCGCGCATCGTCGTGATATCGCGAATGGACGAGGTGAAGTGGAGACCATCGAATAAGGCGACATTCCGCTTTTCGCGATCCAGAAAATGGAAGCTGCCATCGCTCAAACGCACTCTTCGGATCTGTGGGCCCGCAGGTGCGACTTCGACCTTCTCTGCTTTTGGCGGCGCCGGGCCGTTTTCCGCAGGCGTGTGCTCAGGTACGTTCTCGGGAACAGGCGACGTTTCAGGTGGCGGCTGGGCCCGGACTTCGGCCGGCTCCCTCATCGGCACGCGCCACTCGCCGGACTCGTTTTGTGGCCAAATCACTGCCGGCCCAATTAGCGCGACTTCTTTAATCACGAGCGGCCGCCAAAAAATCGATCCCACTTTAACGCGCAGCCGAAAATCTTTCGCTTCGAGGAATGGCGGGGATCCATTGTCGTTCAGCTGCGGGATGGTGATTCCGCTCAAGTTCAATCCGCCCCACGGTGTAACACTGATGCGCTGGATGCGCAGCGGCATCTTGAGACGTTGGCTGAGTTCCTGCTGAATCCGCTGTTGTGTTGTCTGCGATTGCACATACAGGTTTGCCCCGAGCAAGGAGACGAGAAAAATCGCAATTACGACCACCAACAACCAACCAATGGTTCGCCTGAGGCGGAGCATTCAAAAAACATTACCCAGCGCATTAGCCCAGTAAATCATTAGTGGAGCAGATCATCTGGCATCCGTGAGTAATTCTTTTGAGCAGGAGACCCTGATTATTTTAAATCCGGCGGCGCGGAGCGAGCGTGCCGGACAGTGGCGGTCGCGCGTGGAAAAGATGGTGCGCGGCGCGACCGTCCGCGCGACCTCGCGCATCGGCGATGCCGAATTGCTGGCGCGGAAAGCGGCGCGGGAAGGATTCAGACGAATTGTGGCGGCGGGGGGCGATGGGACGATCAATGAAGTCGTTAATGGTCTGGCGGGCACCACAGCCGCGCTCGGCCTGCTGCCCATTGGTACTGTTAACGTCTTCGCTACTGAACTTGGCCTGCCGTCGGGTGATCTCAAGCAATGCTGGCAGATTATTTGTGACGGGCACACTCGCACCATCGATTTGCCCAATGCGAACGGAAAATATTTCGTGCAACTCGCCGGTATTGGTCTGGATGCGCAGGCGGTGAAAGAGACCAGTGCTGCCCTCAAACGCAGCTTCGGCCCGCTGAGTTATTTGGTTTCGGCTGCGCAGATTGCCTCGCGCCCGCCGCCGCATCTCGTCATTGAGCCGAAGGGCACGACGGCCATCGAAGGTTCGTTCGTTCTCATTGGCAATGGCCGCCTCTACGGCGGACCCTTCCCCTTTTTCAAGCGCGCCCTCATCGATGATGGGCTTCTGGACGTGGTCGTTTTCAAGCGCATCGGTTATCTCGATATTATCCGCTACTTGCAGGACGTGATCTTCAGCTCCTCCATCACCATGCCCGACTTGGAATATTTCCAAACCAAACGCCTCCGTGTCTCCTCCGAGGAACAAGTCCCGGTTGAGGTCGACGGCGAACTGATCGGCAACTGTCCGGTCGAGTTCCGAGTCAAAGAACGTGGTCTGCGGGTGCTCGCCCCAGCCTGATTTCGCCTCATTCCGAGCCAATCACCCGTCGACACCGCAGGCCGGGTGCGATAAAATTAATGTATGCGGTTATCGGGGCGAAAAGCGTCGCGTTCTACGCGCTCATGGGTGCCACCGCAGCGCACCGTTCTGTTTTCTCTGCTCGGACTAAATGCCGTAGCGTTCATTGTCCAGCTCTGCCTCAGTTCGTGGAGCCGGAAGTTCGTTCTGGATTACCTTGCGCTGAGCGACCGCGGCATCAATGACGCTTTCGCCTGGCAATTCTTCACCGCGCCATTGCTGCATCACAACGTTTGGCATTTCGCCGCCGACATGCTTGTCCTTTATTTTGTCGGCCGCGACGTCGAGGCCATCATC
>JBKPQI010000232.1:0-4489 GCA_046733975.1 Verrucomicrobiota bacterium | reverse complement strand
CTCTGGTACTGTGGCCGTGCCGTCCATTACAATTTCTCCTCTTCCTCGTTAGGACTGGCGATGCCGATCTTGTGTGCGTCCGGCATTTTTGGATTGGGATTGCGAATACGCGCGAGATAACTGACGCGGGTGTTTACGTTCAAATACTGGAGCAAGCGATAATTGCGGTCCTGCAATTTCATTTTCGAGACCTTGCTTTCCGGATCGCGAATATCACCAAAAACAATGGCTTCATTCGGACACGCCTGGGCACATGCGGTGGTGAAGGAATCGCGGGGAATACGAGTGTCGTTGGCAGAGGCACCCGCACGCACCCGCGCCGCGATCTTCGCCTCTTCGATGCGTTGCACACAAAATGTGCACTTCTCCATCACGCCGCGCATCCGCACCGTCACATTGGGATTCTTTGAAAGTTTGATCGTGTCCGGAGCGCCTTTCTCGGTAAGGGGCGCGAAGTATTCCTTATAAATGTTGAGCGCGCCCGCGATCTTCTTTTTGCCAACCGGACGCTGGTTGTAATCAAAGAAATTGAAGCGTCGCACTTTGAAAGGGCAGTTGTTCGCGCAATAACGGGTGCCGACGCAGCGATTGTAGGCCATGACGTTGAGGCCATCCTCGCTGTGAATGGTGGCGTTAACCGGACAAACCGTTTCGCACGGCGCATTTTCGCAGTGCTGACACATCATCGGTTCGTGGACCATCTCGGGATCTTCCGGCAGGTCCCCCTTATCCTGATCGTATCCATGTTCGCTGGCGAAATAGCGATCGATCCGGAGCCAATGCATGGCGCGCCCATGAGAGACCTGCAATTTACCGACGACTGGAACGTTGTTTTCGGCCTGGCAGGCAATGACACACGCACTGCAGCCCGTACACACATTCAGATCGACGGTCATCCCCCATTGCTGCGGCGCCGTCAAAGGTGGATGCGAGTAGAGGCTTGGTAATTTTTCAGGCAACTCTTCGTCGCCCGCGATTTTTTTCACGAAGTCGCTGTCTTCGCGGTAATGTTCCAGCGTCGCCTCCCGCACCAGGCCGCGTCCTTCAATATTGAAGTGGTCTTGCGTAATCGAAAAGGGATAGGTCTTTCCAACTTTCCTGACCGTGACGCTGCCAACTGTCTTGCCGTCGGCTACGATGTAGTGCGGATTATTCGGCGTGCGCAGCAAGTAGCCGTTGAAACCGCTGCTCTCGCCCACGCTATTGAGGCTGTAGCGGCCGTAGCCCAGCGGAATCGTGATCGAATTGTCGGCGTGACCCGGCGCGACCAGCACCGCAATGTCGAGCGCGCGTACCGCCGGGGGTGGAGGAGGCGGTGGTGCAGGCTGACCTGCCGCCGGCGGCGGAGTCGTCGGAGTCGCGTCGCTGACCGCGATGTGGATGATATCGCCGGTTACGACGCCAAGCCTCTTGGCATAACGGGGACTGATCAGCGCCGCGTTATCCCACGTCAGCTTCGTGATTGGGTCGGGCATTTCCTGCAGCCAGGAGTTGTTGATATAGCGGCCGTCGTCGATCGAGTAATCACGCACCAGCACGATCTCGGGCGATTCCGGGCTCGGCGGCGGGGTTGCTCCGCTCCACAGGTTGTGGGCGATTCCGCCGGCGGTATTGCCGTTGAATGCGGGCGGCTGATCGCGCAAAACGATGTGCGAAGCGAAACCGTCATGCAAAAATTTCGTCCATGCTGTCACCGGATCGCCGATCGGCTTGGTTTGACGAAATGTTTCCTGCACCATTTCCGGGCCTTCGACTTTCGGTTTGCCCATCACGGCATTGAGTAAATCGAGCTCCGAGTATCCGCCGAAGAGCGGGAGAATCATCGGCTGGATCGGGAGATAATGTCCTTCCGCGCTGAGCGCGTCGCCCCACGATTCCAGGAAATGCGACGCCGGCAGATTCCAACGGCTCAAGGCTGACGTTTCGTCTTCGTAATAACCGAGCCGGATGACGTCTGGGACTTTTTTCTGAAGTTCTGACCAATCAATCCAAGTCTTGCTAGCCGGATCGAATGCCAGTGCGCGCGGCGCGTTAAAGACCGGGTTAACGCCGAGAATGAATAGCTGTTTGATCCGGCCGGCCACCATGTCGCCGGCGAGTTGAAGAATGCTGTTATAGGGCTGATTCGCCTGCAGCTGGCGTAACAAAACCGTTCGGCCGACATTCTTTAGCGCAGAATTAATTCCATACACCAGCAACTGCACCGCCACGGGCTGTTGCGAACCGGTCAGGACCAGGCCAGCACCCGATTTCGCAATCAAATCGGCTACGACTTCGTCCATCCATTTCTCATCGAATTGGGCCGTACCAGCGGGCACCTGTAAAGTGGCCAGGACTGAACCCAAACCCGCGTCCTTAGTCGCAGTCGCAACTTTGGTCGCAATGGCGTGCGCAATCAGTGGAATCTGGCTGGCCGGCAAACGCATCCGGTGATCGGCCATCGCCCCAGTCAGCGTGTAGCGATTCTCCACCACGTAGAGCCGGTTCATCGAATCCTTTGGCGCATTGATACGACGCCGCGAAGTGAAAGCTCGGGAAGACGCGAGGTCGCCTTCGCCGCAATCGAGGAAATCGCTGTCCAGCGCCAGAATGACATCGGCGCGCTCAATTCGCGGAACCAGCCGCACGTTATCGCCGAAACTGATCTGGGTAGCGAAATTTTGCGCTTCGCTCCGCAACGGATCGTAGACGCACCAGCGCATCCGCGGGAACATTTTCTGTAAATCGCCCCGCAATCGTTCGCGCGTGGGCGAATGCGTTTCTTCAACCAGAAAGGCCAGCCCGCCACCGTCTCCGATCTTTCCGCGCAGATCGTTCAGATATTTTTCAAAATCAGCGACGGTTTTAGTCTCCCCCTTCTCGGCGATTCGCTTTGCTCGCAGCGGATTGTAAAGCTCATTGATGGCAGCCTGGACGAACACATCGCTACCGCCACCGCTCATCGGATGCAGCGGATTGCCGTCGAGCTTAATCGGACGTCCATCGACGGTGGTGACCAGAAGCGGGATGCCGCCGTTTCGTCGCGGCATGGCCGTGCTGTAGTAGAGGAACTTTCCGGGAATGGTCCATTCGACTGTTTTGGTGAATGGGACGAGATGCAATTCCGGCCGGCGACAACTGCTGACCCCGAATCCGGCGAGCGCAACTGATGCGCCCATGAGCTTCAAAAAGCTTCGACGACTCCACTCATCTCCATTTAATTCCGCGGCGCGGGAAGGAAATTCGCGCTCCAGCCATTCGCGGAATTCCGGCGTATCGGCCAGTTCATCCGTGCTACGCCAATAGCGTCGCCCCGAAGTGGGTTCCGGCGGATGTTGAACCACGCGTTTCATAGGTTTCGGAGGATAGGCATCTTGCCTGTCTCGGACGACAGGCTTCCAACCTGTCGAAAATCACGGCGAGCCGGAAGCTCACCGGCGGAGTCAGGCTGGGAGCCTGACTTCCGGCAGCGGTGCACGCGCCGTATGATTTTCGCCGTCATCGGTGGCAGACCTGACAATTCTCGCTCGCCTGAATGTTCCACTTTTCCTTCAAAGTTTGACCGATCTCCTGTTGCGTCAGATGCGTTCGTTTCTTCCAATCTTCTGTTACGCCCTTGGGTTGTCCGTACTTGGCTACGAATTCTGCCGGATTCACGTCCTCCGGTTTCCAGTCGAGATTGGTGATTTGATCTTCCGGCCGCAGAAAGTTTTCGGGGTTCCTGTGACACTCGAGGCACCATTTCATACTCATGGGCTTGGCATCGGCGACGACTGACATGTGATTGATCTGGCCATGACAACTGGCGCAGCTGATGCCGCGGTTCACATGAGCGGCGTGATTGTAAAACACGTAATCGGGTAGGCGATGAATCCAGACCCACTTCACCGGCTCGCCCGATTTCCAGCTCGCCCGCACCGGTTCGAGCTTGGGATTATCTTTTTGCACCTGCTGATGACAGGCCATGCACGTCTGGGTGTTCGGCACATTGGAGTGCGCTGCGACTTCGACAAAGCTGTGGCAATACCGGCAATCCATTCCCAACTGCGTCACGTGAATGTCGTGCGGGAACGGTACCGGCTGGATCGGTTGGTAACCGACCTTGGTGTATTTCGGCGTAACGTAATACCACGTGCCGGCAGTGAGCCCGCAGACAATCAAGGCGCCGCAGATAGCGAGCTTAAGCGGCAACCAGTTGGACCAACGCGGAAAAAAGTTCGCCATAAATCAACTGTTCCGCGTCCGCCAACTTTCTTCTTTTATCGAATCGGCGAAAACTGATTCCGGTTTCAGATAAGCAAAGGGTTAAGGTTACGGCTGCCGAGGCGAAGGTTTCGCCCACGTTAGTGTGCGCTGATTCTATAAACACGCCACCGCTTGGCAAAAAAAATTTTTGGTCCGCCAAAATTGTCATTCTGAGCGGCGCAGACACCGCCCGTCCGGCTCGAACCGAAGAATCTCTCAACCTGTCTCTTATACACATCTCCGAGCCCACGAGACATACATCACA
>JBKPQI010000231.1:0-6599 GCA_046733975.1 Verrucomicrobiota bacterium | reverse complement strand
GGCAGGGGATTATCGCGATAAGGCGACTCAAGCCTGGGACGATGCGAAGGTTCGCGTTCGCACGCTGCAGGAGGACGGCGAAGATTACATTCGCGAGAATCCGACCAAGGCGGTGATAACCGCGCTCGGAATCGGTTTCGTCTTGGGTTTGATCTTCCGGCGCTAGGCCTAGGCTCATGGCTCGCGCCGCCGCGAGAATATACAATCCGGCTGGACACGCCGGGTTGATCGACAATGCGATTGGGTTAATCAGCGCACTGTTCGCGTACGTGGAGACTCGCGCCGCACTGCTGGCGGTCGAGTCAAAGGCAATGCTGCTGCAATTAGCGGCGGTGGTTGGTTTCGCCCTTGGCGCGCTAATCGCCGTAATCTTCGGATATATCTTTATTCTGGCGAGTCTGATTGTTGGCATCGCTCATCTCACCGGTGTTTCCTGGACCTGGATTGCACTGGCTGTCGGGTTGCTCCACATCGCTCTCGCTGTCGCCTGCGTCTTGTTAGCTAAAACGAAACTAACCGGTCGTCTTTATCCCGAAACACGATCAGAACTAAAGAGAGATCAACAATGGCTGAAATCCCTCGGAAAGACCGAGCCGCGATAAAAAGCGACATAGCTCTGTCGCGGGATCGGATGGGACGCGAGCTCAGTGGGCTTCGCTACGAGCTGGATTTTCCGCGCAAGCTCAGGAACTCGTTTCGCGAGCAAACCGGAATTTGGGTAGGAGCGATCGTAGTTGTCGGCTTGCTGGTTGCGGTCGCCCCAGCGCGGACAAAGAAGGTCTACGTTCGTCCGAAAAATGGGAACAAACGGAACGGCAAACAAAATGGTCAGGGTTTGCTAGAAGCGGGAGCACTGGTCGGGGTTCTGAAATTTGCTGCCACGCTCCTTCGGCCAGCTCTGGTAAGGTTTGTGACAAGCAAAATCACCAGTTATCCGCGAACACGATCGCGGGTTGGGGCACGGTAGCGCAGGCATCCTGTCTACCACAGGACAGACTTGCGGTGGGGAGCGTGGGTGCGGACGCCGTGCACCTTGCCCATTCCTGCCGCCGCCGAGTGTGGACGCGTGAAGTCGGAAACAAGTGCGATGACTGTCGTCGTGTGTCATCCCGAGCCGCGCAGACGACGAGGAACCTCACCAAAGCTGATAGATAAGCCAATATTCGGTCGTCCACGCAAATTGTGTGGGCGAGATCCTTTCGCTTGCACTCAGGATGACCCGATACAGTGACACTGTGCGTTCCGTGGCGGCCGCAGCAGCACTTCGCGCACTTTGCCATCGTTCCGCCGGTCGTTATGCCCGTTGGCCTCACCGGGTCTGGAGCTCAGGGCTACTCTTCGACCGGACGGGAATTGGGCCTGGGCTTACTGCTGCGCAGTTTGCGGACATATCGATCAGCGGACACAGATTTTAAGTTTACCTGATCACGGCGGGAGTGGCATGATGACAAGGCGCGATGAGTGCTAAATTGCTGCGTCACGTTGATGAATATCTGGCAATCGGCCAACAAGCCGGCGCCTCCGATATTCACTTGGGAGTGAACGCGCCGCCGATATGGCGCCTGCACGGCACACTGCAACCCATCTGGCCGGATGCGCCGCGGCTTAATGCGCAGCAAACCGAAAAACTGGCCGAGGCTTTTTTGAACGACGCCCAGCGGCAGTTGGTGAACGAGCGTGGCGACGCGGATTTCGCCTACGCCAATGAAAAGGGGCGGTACCGGGCGAGTATCGTGCGGCAGCGTCTCGGTACTGACATTGTTTTCCGCATCATCAACACACGCGTCCGCACCATGGACGAGCTGGGTTTGCCCGAGCACCTGAAACTACTCACCCGCTATCACAACGGTCTGATCCTCGTCACCGGATCGGTCGGCAGCGGCAAATCGACGACGCTGGCCGCATTGGTCGAACAGGTCAACCTCGAGCGACGCGAGCACATCATCACACTGGAGGATCCAATCGAATACGTTTTCGAACCGAAAGGTTGTCACATCACGCAGCGGGAAGTTCATACGCACACCGCCTCGTTTGGCGTGGCTTTGCGTGGTGCGCTTCGCGAAGACCCGGACGTGATCATGGTTGGTGAAATGCGCGATCTGGAAACGATCTCGCTTGCCATCACCGCATCCGAAACGGGCCATCTTGTGCTGGGAACATTGCACACCGGGACCGCTGCCCGCACTCTTGATCGAATCCTGGACGTTTTCCCTGTCGATCAACAGGAACAGATTCGGATCATGATCAGCGAATCGTTGCGGGGCATCATCAGCCAGCAGCTAATTCCGCGCGCCGACGGCACCGGGCGCGTCCTCGCCATTGAAACATTGACGAACACCCCAGCCGTTTCCAACATGATCCGCGAAGCGCGAACGTTCATGCTGCCGGGAATAATTCAAACCGGGCGGAAACAGGGAATGCAACTGATGGACGATGCCCTGCTCGACCTTCATACGAGGGGTTTGATTACGGCCGAAGAGGCCCTGGCGCGGGCCGACCAGAAACAGATTGTGCGACAGCATCTGCAAACCACGGTGCGCGCACCTCACCCAGTAGCTTTTCACGCTTGATGGCACCGTTGCGGAACAAAACATGCGGAATGACGAAGCCTAATCGTGACTGACGAAACGGTGTTTCCCATTAGGCCCGCCATGCAATCCGCAATCCGCATTCCGCAATCCATAACCTGAGAATGGCTTACCTCGATCAATTTCTCAAAGCGATCGTGGCGGAAGGCGCTTCCGATTTGCACATCGGCGAAGGACAGCCACCGAAGATGCGGCGGCACGGCGATGTCATGGCGATGCGTCCCGAGCCGGTGTTGCGCGATGAAGCAGTCCTGATGTTGAGCGAAATCGCGGGAGCGGACAACTGGAAGATTTTCGACGAGCGCGGCGATCTCGATTTCGCCTATGAGATGGACGAAGCGTCGCGATTCCGCTGTAACTTCCTCAAGCAATCGAATGGCTACGGCGCGGTCTTCCGCTTGATTCCCACCAAGATCGCGACTCTCGAACAACTCGGAGTCCCGACCGTGGTGAAGGAATTCGGCAACCTGCGCGGCGGTCTCGTGCTCGTAACCGGGCCTACTGGTTCCGGTAAATCGACGACGCTGGCGGCGTTGGTCGATTACATCAACATCAACTTCGCCAGACATATCGTGACCGTCGAAGAACCGATCGAGTTCGTTCATAACAACAAGAAGAGCATCATCACTCAGCGCGAAGTGCCCGCCAACACTCGCTCCTTCCCTGAAGCAGTCCGCGCCGCTTTGCGTGAAGATGCAGACGTTGTCCTCGTCGGCGAAATGCGTGACTTGGAAACTATTTCGCTGGCCTTAACCGCGGCCGAAACCGGCTTGCTCGTTTTCGGAACGCTGCACACCAACAACGCGCGTAAAAGTGTCGATCGTATGGTCGACGTCTTTCCCGCCCCGCGGCAACCGCAGGTCCGGACGATGCTCGCGAATTCCCTGCGCGGTGTGCTGGCGCAGTTGCTATTGAAAAAAGGAGACGGATCGGGGCGGATTGCGGTAAATGAGATCCTGATCGCGAACGCAGCGGTGGGGGCAATCATTCGTGAGGGCGCCACGCAAAAATTGCAGGACGTGATCATATCGGGGCGAGCGCAGGGAATGCAGTTTATGGACGACGCCATCTTGGCGACACTGCAAAAGGGTGTTGTTTCGCCGCATGAAGCGTTCATGAAAGCGATCGATAAAAACCGTTTTAAACAATATCTGCCAGCCGAGGAAGCAGCCCTCGGCAATGCCGCCGGTTCAGCGCCAGATGATGAGCAGAAGTTGCGCGGGAATTTTGTGAAACAACAGCGCCGCGCCTGATGCCTGTTTGGTAGGGGCGGTTCACCCGAAGCGCCCGGCGATTGAGCTCGATCGCCCTACCTCACCGCGACCGATCGCGGGAAACAAAAGGTTCCTGCGGACTACGCGTCCTTTGGCATTCGTAATATCAACGGCCAGAGCTTCGTGACTGACGCCCTCCAGGATGCGAAAAGGAAGACGATGTCGCGCGGCTTGGTGACGGTTTCGTAAACGTCTTCGATACCACTGGCAATTTTCGTTCGTCGTCTCGTTTCGCGCGGAAATCTCAATGTCGCGTGGGGTCTTGCCCTGGCGGAACAGGATGAGCTGTGGATCGGGAATTACGATCCGGATACCGGCGCCTTCCTCGGGCACCGCTAGCATCGCCGACGAGGAACACGGATTATTCGGAGTGATTACGCAAGATTAAAGGGCCGTATTCCCGTTAGCCGGCGCCGGGGTCACCGAACCCCCCGCTACAGGGCTGTAGCCGCCCCGCTCAGTCGGGGCGCATACGGCGACAGAACGTCGCCCCTATATTAGGAACGCGACGCAGCTTTCTTAGCCGCGCGCCGGAAGTGCGCGTTCGCCCAGCCACGGCAAATGGCGGCGCACCACCAGCTTCAAACCGAATGGAGTGACCGCCTTCTCGCGAATGTGCGCAATGGCGTCTTCGACCGAATCGGTTACAAAGATTAAATCGAGATCGCCGCGGTCGATCATTGCTCGATCGGCCATATTTCCGAACATCTTCAGCAGATCGCGCCAGTATTCGGTGCCCATCACCACCACCGGAAAGTTTTTGATTTTGTGAGTCTGTATCAGGGTCAAAGCTTCGGCCAGTTCATCCAGCGTTCCCGCCCCACCCTGCATCACGACAAAAGCATAGGAATATTTTACCAGCAGCGTCTTACGGACGAAGAAATAGTGAAGAGTGACACAGCGATCGAGAAAGGCGTTCGGCTGTTGCTCAAATTCCAGTTCGATGTTGCAACCGACGGAGCGGCCATTAACCTCCTTGGCTCCGCGATTGGCCGCCTCCATGATTCCAGGTCCGCCGCCGGTCATTACCGTGAATCCAAGTTGCGCAATGGCGCTGCCCATTTTACGCGCCAACTCATAGCTCGGCTCGCCGGCTTTCACCCGCGCTGAACCGAAGATGGTGACACATGGTCCCACGAAATGAAGGACGCGAAAGCCGCGCAGAAAATCGAGTAGAACGCGAAAAAGCGTAAGCAGTTCATCGAAACGCGAGCGCGGACCTTCCAGAAAAATTTCATCCGCGCGCGGCGCCGGCGCGGTCGCTGATGACCCCGTTGTTTGCGGCGGCCGCTCCCGCTCGAGAGAAGGATCTGCCATGTTGTTGGATTAGTGCTCTACCTGCATTTGCGAGCAGTCGCTAACTTCTCCGAACAACTCTTTCGATAATATCAACGCTCCCGACGCCATCAGCCAAATCACGGTCAAGAATGGCATTCCCAGATCTCGCAGCCAGCCACCCAGCCCCGGCACCCGCACCAGCATATCGGTAACCATGAAGATGATGACCGGCCACGGTGGCCTGAGTGCATGAAAATCGTAAATCAGATGCGGCAATGTGCAATCGACCAGGGTAGCGAGGAGTGGCAGCAACAGCAGGAAATAAGAGTTACGGACGACCGGCGCGGCGATGAAGCTCCATCCAATCAACAGACCAACGATAATAAGATCTGTTCGTGGCGAACTCTTGCCGGCGTTCAAACTTGACTGCTTAAAGCAGTCAAGTTTGTCCCGCCGTTTTACTGATACAACTCCGATCCCACATATCGTTAGCAGGCTAATAACATAGGTGGCGAGTCGCGACGACGCAGCGGCTTCGAAGGGGCGCTCGCCGCGCGGCAAATTGTAGTATTGCCAGTTGTGGATCACAGCCAGCAAGGATTGGTTGTCCGTTGTCGTCATGCTGAGCTCCTGGGCACGCGTTGTCTCAGTGCCGTGACCGAACGCGGGCTTCACCAGCACATTCGTCCACGTGCGATACAGTTCGACGGTGCGATTAAAGCCAAATGTCGCCATCGGCAGCACGGCAAAGGAGAACGACAGGCCGAGGATGTAACCAAAAATCATCCACGCGCGCCGGCGCCAAATGGGGTAAGCCAGCAAAACGATAGGAAAGAGTTTGATTGCCGCTGGCAACGCAAGAAACATTCCGGCGCCGATTTCGCGCGCTCGCGCTGCCAAGTACAATGCGACGGCGATGCCAGCCAGCATGAGGAGATCGGTCTGGCCACGGGATAAGTCCATATCGATCGATGCGACACAAGCCAAGAGAGGAATGCCGCGAAGTGCCCACCACCGCCAACGCCTGCCAGCCTCGATCGGAGGACCCGTTGTCCATTTTCGTTCTTCCAGGACGCAAGCCAAAAGATGAACCGAAAGAAACTCCAGGAAGACGTTGATGCCGTACCAGATCCCAACGATACAAAACAATCGGAAGTTATCCCGGTGTAATCCGTAGAACTGCTTGTCAGTCGCAACGTCAGAACCCCACGGTGTGTTGAGGTCGGTTCGCTCTTCCGGAGGCAAAATAGGGTCTCGCCATGGCGCATGCGCCAGCGGAACAAACAAAATAGCGAATGCTGGCGGATAATTGTAATGCAGCCCATTGCTATCAATAACTGTGTAAAGATTTTCTCCGCTACGGACGGCCCAAGCCGCGCGCGTGTAGACGCCCAGGTCTGTAAAACAAAGCGAACGTCGCAAGGCCGTTCGCCGTTCGATTTGCAGGCCGAAAAGAAGC
>JBKPQI010000230.1:0-6173 GCA_046733975.1 Verrucomicrobiota bacterium | reverse complement strand
ATAAGTGTAAGCGCCGAGCGCTTCGTCTCGTGCCGGACCACTGAGCCCTTTGACCCAATCGCCTGCTGCATTGAGATTGCTCGCCGCCCAGTAATTGATGGCGCTGCTCAGCATCCCTTGACGAACGTCTGCCGGAAGGGTCGCAGCATATTCGCTGGCATTCTCAGGATCGTTGACTGCCATTTGAATTACCAAAACATGCTGGGCTTGCCGCCGCGTCTCCGTATCGGCTAGCTGAGTGATCCACTCTTTGGCCCGGTCCGGATCTTTGGAAAAGATGTAGCCAGTCAGCGCCGCTGCCATTTGTCGCCCCGAAACATCGTGCGCGTGCGCGGCCACATACTGTTCCGCTGCACTATGATCCTTTGACCACCAACCGTTAATCGCGCCGTTCATAGCGCTCTGGAAACCCTGCGTATCGCTGTGGGCGCGGACCCACTCGAGCGCGGCGCTGGGATCAATCGCTGCCCAGTTTTGCGCGATAACCGACGCCACCGGCTGGAACCGCATGGTGTCGACCGGCAAGGTGTCGAAAAATTTTGCAGCGTCGATCGGGTCGAGGTCCGACCATTTCACGAGCAACGAATTTAAAAAACTATTCCGTGGCTCGCGCTTGATCGCATCCGCTGGCCACTCTTGAATTTCCTTGGCCAGAGTTTTGGCCTGCGCCGCGTCCGTGCTGGCAATGATCGATTGCACAGCGGTCGTTTTCGCTTCCGAAGCTTTGAACGTCGCGGCAGCGCGCAACGCAGAGACTGGATCAAAGTGTGCCCAGGCTTTGAAAAACGCTGTCACCCTGGCGTTGGTATCTTTGCCGGCCGGCAACGTCTTCAATTGCGCGGCCAGGTGGTTCAACTGCTCCGGCGATAGCGTAGAAAGAACGCCATACAATTCCTGAAATGGAACCGTCACGATATCGCCGAGCAGGATGTTTGGATGCTCTGGTTCGCCCTCCAGACGCGAGTTCGATTTCGTTTTGACAATCGTGCTCCTGGTGGGGCCAGCGGCGACACTCTGATTCATGGCTGAATCCGTGTGATGCGCGGGAGAAAATACGAGACCGATTAGTATTCCGATGCAAACACCCGCAGCCACCAACAAAGCTTCGCGGAAGATCAGCCTGTCCATCAATCGTTAGATTTCGGTCGCTGCCCAGAATTTGCGAAACGCGCCCGGCCAACTCCGATCGACCACGGCCCGGCGGGCTTGTCGCGACATCTCTTCGCGCTTTCCTTTGTCCTCCACCAGTTCGCGAATGGCTCGCGCCAAATCGTCGACGTCATGCGATTTTGTCACCACACCATTGACGTTGGACTGGACCAGCTCCTTGGGCCCACCGGTGTCCGACACGATCACGGGCACGCCGGAAGCCTGCGCCTCGATCACGACATTGCCGAAAGTATCGGTGGTACTGGGAAAAACGAAAACATCAGCCGAAGCATAAGCCTTGGCCAGTTCTTTGCCGCGCAAGTAGCCGGTGAAAATCGCTTCAGGTAAGGCCTTGTTCAAGGCCTGCAGGTAGGGACCATCACCAACGAGATAAAGCTGAATCGGCACCCCTTCGGCCCGGAGTTGGCGATAAGCTTGCGCCAGCACATCAAGATCTTTCTCCTTCGAGATGCGACCGACATAAAGCAAATGCACAGCGCCATTGTGCTCACCGAACTTTTGCCAAAATTTCGGATCGCGATGTTCGGGACTGAACAACGCGGTATCGAGACCGCGCGGCAGAATTTTCAATTTTTCCGGCGCAAATCCACGCGCAATCCAGCTTCGTCGATACTCTTCCGAATTTACGAATACGCTGTCGAGCTGGCCGTAGAACCAATGCATGTAGTGCCAGGCCACACTTTCCAGGAAACTGTCATCAGTCAGGATGCGGATGTACTGCGGAAAGTCGGTGTGATAAATCCCGCTGGTTTGCAGATTCAACATTTTCGCCGCCGCCAGCGCGGTCAATCCGATCGGCCCCGGCGTGCTGATGATGATCTCAGTGAATCCTTCGCGTTGAATGTAATCGAGGATTCGCAAAATCGGCGGAAAACTGAGTTTTTGCAGCTCATACTCGGGCAGCTCGAACTCCCCGATTGGCTTGAAATTTTTGATCGGGATATCAGTGATATGAATCTCGCTGCGTGAGGTGACAACGGTAAGGTCTGCGCCAGCTTTTTTGGCCGCAGCGGTCATTTTGCGAATGGTAGTGGCAACGCCGTTGACGTCCTCCAGTGTGTCCGTGAACCAGGCTCGTTTGGTGTTGCGCAAATTCTCAGGAATCGTCCCGGTAATTTCGCGGAAAATTTGCCGCAGCCATTTGCGCGACGGTGCCTGACTGTGAAAGCCGTAAATGTAGGGCGACAGAATAACAAGGAGCGGTGCGATGGCGCTGAGCGCCTGCATGCCCTCGATCAGATTGCCGTTCGTCACCTGCTGCATGAACTTCTGGAAAAAACGAAACGCGAGTTGTTCGGAGACGATATTGGCAAGGAGAAAGGCGCGGCGTTCCGGTTCGGCCACAACTTCAACTTCGCGCGCTATTTTCTGCTTTACTTCCGGTTGCGCGAAGTAACGCGATAACTCATTCCAGAGTGAAACATTGGCCGGCTTGGCTAGTTCAAAAATTTTTCCGGAAAGCACGCCTTGCGCGATGAAGGTGGCCTTTTCGCGGAGTGTGAATTGGGTCGGATCGCGACCTTCCATGAACCGCGAAAACATTTGTTCCAGCAACACCGCACCCGGACCGAGCTTTTCGTGAAATCGACTCTGAACAAAACAGGAAACGGTATTGTAAAATCCGTGAGAAAGGGCGAGGGGATTGCCGGCCCGTCCCTTCGGCTGGCATCGGCCAGCTGCGACATGGCCGAGAAATTCTGCCGGCGTTTTTGCTTTCGGCGTTTCGGTGAAGGCGGAAGCGAAAAACTTACCGCCGTGATCGTCGGAACCTCCAACGAGGATCTTTTTCCACGGTTCCGGATGGGTGGGTGCGAGACTCTGGCGCTTGGCGAAAGCATCAATTTTCGCCGGCGTCAGTTCCCGCAACAGTTTCGTCCCAAGATCGCTGAGCAGCGAATCGCGCAATCCGTTGACGCTTTCGAAATGTTTGAAGAGCAGGATGAGGCGTTCGAGATGCGCGGAGGTCAGCTTGCCATTGACACTGTAAAGCGGATGAGCAACGGCATGGGCGATTCGGTTCTCTGCCAGATATTTTTGCAGCTCGAAAATGTTGCTGCGGAAAACGGTAATATCCTGGTGCTGCGCCTTAGTTATGCCCCAAACCAGCAAATGAATCTTACACGGATCCTGCGGGAAATATGTAGTTACTTGCTCGCTGATAAATGTATGCGGCTGGTCTGCAATCGCCAGACAACCATCAATGCAGTCGTGATCGGTAATCGTGACAAAATCCATTCCCCGCTGGCGTAACTCCGCGTACAGCTCAGCCGGCTCCGTGCAGCTATCCGGGAAATCCAGTCGCCGGAACAGCCATTCTTCCGAACGCGCACTGAATTTTGAGTGAATATGGAGATCGCACCGGCTCATGCCGTCTTTTGATTTGTTCGCCGGACACCAATCCAATCGCGATAGGTGGTCGCGTTGCGGGTGCGGACGAAGCGTTCGAGCAATTGGAGAATTTGTCTCCGGATCTCCGAGACCTCGAAATCCGGCGGGTGAATGCTCAATCGCGCGAGCTCGCGCATCTCCAAACCCCGTGCCAGCGCTGCGTTCCACGCGAGGCTGACCGTGCGGCGCCACACCGATTCGGTGCTATAAACAAGTGAGCGGGTCGCCTCGCGATCGCCGGTCACGAGATCGAGCACGCTGCCAATGCGCGTGGTATATTGCATTCCCGCATCGTGAGCGGCGCGTTCACCTTCGGCGTTCAAGAGCCAGGCAGGGGCGACGAATCCAACAGGAGAAAGACGCGCAGCCTTAAATTCGTCACGAGCCTTACCGATTCGGGCGAAAGCTTCGTCATAGTCGAGGTCGAAGAATTCGCCTTCGTCTCGCGTGTAAAAACGCGTGATGAATTTGTCGCTCAATCGTTCGCCGGCGCGCCGTGACCGTTCATGAAAGTAACCGTGAATCACAATCTCGTAGCCGCGCGCTTCAAGGTCGCGCAACCAGGAAACAAAACCCGCGTCCTCGATCGCGCTGCCCCGGCGATGATAATTCGGCACCACCAGGAGCGATGCCGTGCGAACACCTGCATCCTTCAATGCAGCAATAATTTCGGCAGAAGTCTCTTTGGTACATGGCGCGACATCATGCAAAGAAACCACAAATGAGCGCCTTGGCATTTCCGCCGCCAACGCCGGCAGGAAATCCGCGGCCACTGCCTCCGTCATGAGGCCAAACTTCCGCCTCCCGCGGCGCGGGAACAAGGCGAAAAATGGGAGGTTCGACAATGCCTGCCAATTGCCGCAAAATCGTGACCATGCCGTTGATCACGTTTGAAGGCGCGGAAGGGTGCGGGAAATCGACCCAGGTAAAACGGCTTGCCGCAAGGCTGCAGAATGAGGGCATCGGTGTGCTTGTCTTGCGCGAACCGGGCAGCACCGCTATCGGTGAAGCGATACGGCATCTGCTTCAGCACTCCGAAGACAATGACGGAATGACGGCGGAAACGGAATTGCTTCTCTTCGAAGCGAGCCGAAGTCAGCTTGTCCACGAAAAAATTCAGCCGGCCAAGGCACGCGGGCAGTGGATTATTTGCGATCGCTTTTTTGATTCGACTACAGTTTACCAAGGCGCGGCGCGCAATCTCGATCATAAGCTTGTCGAAATTGTGAATGCTTTTGCGGTGGGCGACTGCGTTCCCGATCTCACCTTCGTGCTCGATGTCGACCGCGTTACCGCCCAGGCGCGTCTGGGTACTCGAATGAAAGTTCGCGACCGTCTGGAGGAAGAAAGCGAGGCGTTTCACGAACGCGTAATCGAAGCGTATCGTGACCTGGTGAAGAATGAACCAGAACGCGTCTTACTGATCGATGGCCGCTTGTCTGCCGATACCATCGAGCAGCAAATTTGGAATCGGCTGGTGACGCGGTTCCCTGTTTTGACAAGCTCGCAACGCACCACCGCCAACCCTCAGCCATAATGTCTTTCTCCGCCGATAGCGCGCTGGAATATTTGGAGCGGGCCCACAAAAAAAACAGGCTGGCACATGCCTATCTCATCTCGGGCCCGTCCGGCAGCGGAAAGTCGGGCGTCGCGGCGCGCCTCGCCGCGGCTTTGAACAAAACGACGCCCGAGAAAGTGCTGCGCGCGGAAGCGCCCGATGTTTTCGTTACTGAACCCGCCTCGCGTTCGCGTAAGATTGTGGTAGATCAAATCCGCGGCCTCGAGCGTGCGCTGCAACTTCGCTCGGCCGGCGATCGCAAGAAGATCGGAATCATTCGCGACGCGGACCGGATGCAAACGCAGGCGGCGAACGCATTCTTAAAAACGCTGGAGGAACCACCGCAGAATTCACTCCTTCTCTTGCTAACCACGTTGCCGGAAGCCCTGCCGGAGACGATTGTGTCGCGTTGTTTGAGCCTGCCATTGCGCACCGCGTCGGAGGCGCCGCTGTCGTCCCAGGAAAAGGAATTGTTGCGTTTATTGTGCGCAACGGCGGAAGAAAAGCGAGAAGGTCTTGAACGAGCTTATCGCGTTTCGCAAGGCATTCAGAGTCTGCTGAATTCTGTTCGGGAAGAGATTCGAGACGAGCATGGGGAAGCGTTGAAGCGGGAGGAAACACGCTACCGGCAGACTACCGACGGCGGGTGGCTGGGCGAGCGGGAAGAGTATTACAAAGCCCTAACGGAAAGTGTGTATCGAGAGCGCCGCAGCCGCCTGATCGAAACGCTTTTTTTGTGGTGGGCGGATATATTGCGATCAAAGGTCGGCGAAAGTCGGCGTTTGCTTAGGAGTTGCGCCGAAGCAACCGACAAAATCGCGTCGCAAATGAATACCGTGAATGTCCTCAAACGGATCCGGCGCCTCGAGGAAATGCGCGACCATCTGAATACAACCGCACAGGAGGCGCTCGTTCTCGAGGTCGGTTGTCTGCACATTTTTAGTTAGGAGAAAACCGGTCGAATTCTCTTCATCGATGCCAAAACGCCGTACCCTTTCCGTCGCGCTCATCGGCACAAAATTTATGGGCCGCGCTCATTCCAACGCCTGGAGACAGG
>JBKPQI010000229.1:0-10326 GCA_046733975.1 Verrucomicrobiota bacterium | reverse complement strand
CCGCCGAGACCGATCCGTTCGGATTCATGAAAGATTTCCATGCTCAAGGCAAAGCCGGATTGTTTACTGCGGTGAAAATGCAACTCTGCCAGCGTATTGAGCGCGCCTTTCAGATCAAAGAAATCGAGCGGCCGTTTCTTTTCGACACGCCAGTTTTTGGCGGCAAAGGCTTGGCCACAAAGCACCAGCGTCAGCTTGCGTCGTTGTTCGCCGGTCGGCGGAACAAAAACGTCACCAATTTCGAAGAGCGCGATCCGTTCCGCTCCGGCCCGGATGTTTCGCTCGACCGCCGCGAACAAGCCCGGAATCAGACTCGTCCGCAACGCCACATGATCTTCACTCAATGGGTTGCGCAATTCGATCGCGCCGCCTCTCTGGGCGACTTCCGAACGTGCAATCAGGGATGGCGTGCGCGCTTCCGTTAGACCAAGGCCGACCAGGTTGCGTCGCAACTTCGCTTCGAAATCGTAGTTACGATCGGCGGCGCTCAGCGGTGTGAAGCGGCTGCGATCCTCACTTGGAACCTTTTCAATGCCGTGGGCCCGGATGATTTCTTCAATCAAATCGACTTCGCGCCGCAGATCGCGCCGGTAGCTTGGGATTTTCCAGTCGGAATTCGAGTGCGGGCGATTCGGTGAATCGCCTCTACGGAGTCCGAATCTCGTTAGAATGGCGTCGCCCACCGCCGGCTCGATGTGAATGCCAAGTAGTTCGTCGATCCGGCTGTAGCGCAGCGAAATATCGGGCGGGTTCGGCGGCAGTTCGCCGGCGACCGCGAGTCTCCCCGCTGCCGTGGCACCAGTGATTTTGCAGATCAAGTCCGTTGCTCGTTGTGAAGCCGCAAGAATCATTTCAGAGTCAACGCCGCGTTCAAAACGGTAACTAGCATCGCTTGGCAGATTTAAATCACGCGCCGTCCGCCGCACACTAGCCGGCAGGAAATACGCGCTTTCCAACAGTACATTTTTCGTGGAGGCGCTTACGCCAGTTTCTTCCCCACCCATGACTCCCGCGATTCCAACCGCTTGGGCGTCGTCGGCGATGACAAGGTGGTCGGTGCTTAGGGTGTAAGTTTTTCCATCGAGCGCGAGAAACTCTTCGCCCTCGCGCGCCAGCCGGACATTAATGTTGCCGTCGAGTTTGTCGGCATCGAAGGCATGAGTTGGCTGGCCCAGCTCGAGCATCACGAAATTTGAGACGTCGACGACATTGTTGATGGAGCGAATGCCGGCGCTTTCGATTTTCGAACGCAACCATTCCGGGCTTGGCCCGACCTGCACGTCTTCGATTCGGCGCGCCGAATAAAATGGACATTCGCGTCGAGCGGAAATGGTGATGGCTGTAGTTACCGCCGTCACCGGCGGCATATTGCCTGCGTTCGCCGTCGCGACGGCGGCCGCTACAAGTTTCTTATTTGTTAACGCCGCGATCTCCCGCGCCAAACCGAAATGACTCAGCAGATCCCCGCGATTCGGGGTGATCTCGACATCGAGAACGGTATCGGGTGGAAACAAGTCTCGGATCGGCGCGCCGATCTTTGCTTCGGGCGAGAGGATGAGCAATCCGGCCGCGTCATCAGTAATGCCGAGTTCGCTCGGGCTGCAGAGCATTCCTTCACTTTCGATTCCGCGCAGTTTGCTCGTGCGAATCTTCAAGCCGCCGATGAGCTCAGCGCCCGGTAACGCCAGCGGAACTTTGTCGCCGACCTTGTAATTTTTTGCGCCGCAAACGATCTGCCGTTTGCTTCCGCTGCCGGAATCGATTACGCAAACGCTGAGGCGCTCCGCATTCGGATGTGGCCTCGATTCGTTGATCTGCGCGACGACGACATGATCAAAATCGGCGCCGCGTTTTTCGATCGCCTCGATTTCGATGCCCGCCATGGTAAGCAATTCCGACAGGTTTTCGATGCTCGAGGGCAGTTCAACAAATTCGCGCAACCAGTTAACGGAAAATTTCATTTCGTTTTCGCTGTCATCCAGAACGGAGTGAGGGATCTCTCAAGCGATGACCGGGCTGCGAACGACGCTCAGAGTCGTTCGGCTGATGGATGTGCGAATGTGAGATCCTTCGGCGTCTTTGCGCCTCAGGATGATACGCGCTGTCAGTGTTGTAGCGCGTGCTCATGCGAATTGACGCAAAAAGCGCAGGTCGTTTTGCGCAAACAAACGGATGTCGGCAATATCGAACAGGATCATTGCCAGGCGATCCATCCCGAGCCCAAAGGCAAAGCCCGTCCATTTTTCCGGATCATAGGCATCGTCGCGACGCGATTGATTGACGGCTTCGAAAACGGCCGGGTGCACCATCCCGCAGCCGCAGACTTCAACCCATTGTTCGCCGCCCTTCAGCGCGCGCGATTTCACATCGATTTCGAAGCTCGGTTCGGTGAACGGAAAATAATGCGGACGAAAACGCACCGCGGTGTCGGCGCCGAAAAGCTCTCGCAGGAAAAACTCCAGTGTGCCTTTCAAATCGGCGACGCTGACCTTTTCATCCACATAGAGTCCTTCGATCTGGTGAAACTGGGCGCTATGCGTGGCATCGACTTCATCGCGCCGATAAGCCGCGCCCGGAGCGATCACGCGAATTGGCGGAGGCGCCGATTCCATGGTTCGGATTTGCACAGTTGAAGTGTGTGTGCGCAAAAGCCGTCCATCGGGAATATAAAACGTGTCCTGCTCGTTGCGCGCGGGATGGTCGGCCGGGGTATTGAGCGCGTCGAAACAGTGCCATTCCGTTTCAATGTCAGGACCGGTAGCGAGCGCGAATCCCATCCGCCGAAAAACCGCGATTCCACGATCGAGCATTTGGGTGAGCGGATGAATGGTGCCGCGCTCGTGCGGCGTTCCGGGAAGCGAGATATCGATGTTTGCGACGGCGGCAAACTCCTTTTCCGCACGAAAATTCTCCCTGCGCGTGTCGATCGCCGCTGTCACTGAAGTACGGATCTCGTTGAGCAGTTTTCCGATCGCGGGTTTTTCCTCTTTGGGCAGCGACTTCATCATGTCGCTCCATTGCGTGACACTCCCGCCGCGACCCAGAAATTTCACTCGCACCCCTTCGAGTGTGCGTTCGTCCGAAGCCGACGCGATCTGCGCCAGCGCGTCCTCACGTAATTGTTCGAGCGGATGAGCCATGGGCTGAACTCAAATTGTTAAAAGTGTTGCATTGTTACAATGGGTCGTCATCCCGAGCGAAGTCGAGGGCTCCCCTGGAAATTACTTTAAGCTTTCGCGGCGGGGTCCCTCGACTCGGCTCAGGATGACGGCGAAGTGAGCAAGCCTCCGCTACGAATCCGCGCTCAACGCTTCATCGCTTACTTCAACCAACAGCTCACGCCGCCTTCTTCGACTTTGATTTCTTTTCCAGCGCGCCTTTCGCTTGCTCAATAATAGACGCAAAAGTTTCCTCGTCGGTGACGGCCAGGTCGGCCAGAATTTTGCGATCCAGACCAATGCCGGCCGCCTTCAAACCTTCAGCCAGCCGGCTGTAAGTCATGCCATTGGCGCGGGCGGCGGCATTCAACCGTTGAATCCACAGCATGCGAAAATTGCGTTTGCGAGTTTTGCGGTCGCGGTAAGCCCAGTATTGACCTTTCATGGTCGCATCCTTGGCGTAACGGAAAAGTTTCGACCGGCGTCCCCGGTAACCTTTCGCTTTTCTCAGAACCCGCCGCCGCCGTTCGCGGCTGGCCGGGGCGTTTGTTGCTCTCGGCATCAGTTATTCCCGAATCCTGGTTCGGGCCTCCCTTCAGCGCACTGTTCTTATTATATATAGGTGATCTGCGCGACCTCGTGCGCTGATGTGATCCCGCATTGACGGGACCAGGTGTGCAGATCGACGGTTCGACCGACGAACCGGGCCGAAAGGATAGAGTAGCCAGGCCAAAATACAACTGCCTTTCGACTGAGGCTGGTCCAGGCAGTCGTGTCTTAGAGTCCCAAGCGAATACGCCAATCAGGCGCGGATCGAGGATCCCTCGACTTCGCTCGGGATGACCGGGCGACGAATTTGCGTTGACTTATCTTTATAGACCAAAAAACGTAGCGATCGATTTCCACCAATCCATGCGGCGGGGTGCTGTCGAAATCGGGGCGGCGCGCCTGCTCGGCGAGTTGCTGAACTCTTGCCAACGCGAGGGCTTGTCGCGCTTTTTGCGGCATCGGCGCTCGAGGTGGTTGCCGCGGTGGACGTACTTGGAGCGGTTGCGTTTCACCGGCATCGAACCAGACGAACTCGCAGATGCGGCAGACTTCGACTCTGATTCCACTACTGCTGTCGAGCGCGACTTCGATCATGGGATTGCAGCAGGAAGGACATGGGCGAGCGGTTGTCCCTGCGTTATGAATGGCGTGCAGCCAAATTGGATTGACTGATTCCGGAGTGAAAGTGCGGCGCAACAATTCCAGACCAACTGCGCGTCCATCGCATTTCTCGCAACGCCAGATGATGCCGTGCCCGGTGCGCATTTCGGTTAATGGACTACGGCAGGCGGGGCAAAGAAGGTCAGTATCCATCGCGTGGAATGTGTAGCCGCAGCCGTCTCGGCCGCAAAATGTGGATGTCAGGCAGCTTGCCTGACTCGGCGGAGAAGCTTCCAGCTTCTCGATTGTCCCTTCAGCGGCAGGATGCCCGCCGGCCGAGTCCGGCTAGCAGCCTGACTTCCACCCGCCACCTTTCCGATTGGCCGTTCCTGTGCAATTTTCTAAACTCTTCGAGTGAACTGGCTCGCGCGCCATCGTCGTTTCGCCTTTGCCGCAATCTGTCTAATTTGGACGGCGGTGGTTTTTGCCGGCTACTTTTTTCCGGCGCTGCCATTTGTCTCGGCGCCGTGGCGCGGCGAACAAAGCTTCGAAGATTTGCTGCGCCGGGAAGGCTGGAAAACTCCCACACACGACGACTTGATGTTTTTGGGAATCGATCAGCAGTCGTTGCAATTGGACGCGACGATCGGGAAAGAGGAAATCGCGGGTAATCGCGCGTTCGAGTTGATGACGGAGCGGCCGTTTCCGTGGTCGCGGGAAGTATGGGCGCTTCTGCTCGATCGATTGTTTGGGGCAGGCGCGAGGCTGGTCATGTTTGACATGGTTTTCAATAACCCGAATGACGGCGATCCAGCCTTTCACGCCGCACTCGATCGCTATCGCGATCGCGTCATCGTGGCGATGAACTTTGATATGCACGCCACGGCGGAGATGCAAAACGAGAAAGCGACCGAACCCACCGCCATATTTCCAAATCCGCAGCTCATCCCCGCGCCCGCACAAAAGGACGATCGCGTCGGGTTTATCAACTATTGGAACGACGTGATTGACGGAAAATTGCGGGCGGCCCGTTTTTTGACATCCGATCGTCAAGTTGCGGGCCAACCGCTATTCTCCGGCGACGATCTTTACGTGTCCCTTCCTGCGCGTGCCCTAACGAAACTTGGACACGAGCGAGATATACCGCAGGACCAGAGAGATCATCTTTTTCGGTTCAGCGCAAACGACGCCTATCCGCCCTCTCCACTGTGGGAAATTTTCCATCCGACCTATTGGAAGGCGAATTACGGCAACGGCGCGAAATTCAAAAACAAAATCGTCGTCATTGGCGGATCTGCGCAAATTCTGCACGACGTCATCGATACTCCCATGCATCCGGCAACGCCCGGACCGTCGGTCCATCTGCAGGTCATCGCCGCCACCCTGGAACACCAGTTCCTGCGACAAACGCCGACCGGAATCATGCTGGGCTTGGTTCCGTTGGCCGGGCTCATTGGGTGGGGCGTCATTCCGGTTTTGCGCCGGCCCAGTCTCTCACTGCTCTTCCTCATCACGGTGAGCATCATTTATTTCACCGCCGCACGTATCGCCTACGATCAGGCCGGCTTTTTTCTCGCAACCGTGCCGGTGCTTTCTACGCTCCTCCTTTGCGGCGGCAGCACGCTTGGGATCGACTACATCCTTGAGCGAATGGAAAAGCTGCGCACGCGACGCACGCTCGAGCGTTACGTTTCGAAAAATCTGGTCAAAGAAATTCTCGAGAATCCCGGCGGCTACTTGAATTCACTGAAAGGGTCGCGCATGCCGGCGACAATCCTGTTCTCAGACATCGTTGGTTTCACCACGCTGAGCGAGAAAGCCGATCCGGAGGAACTTGTTCGCCACCTGAATGTATATTTAAGCGCAATGACCAATGTTGTGTTCCAGAACGGCGGCACACTCGATAAATTTATTGGCGACTCCATCATGGCGGTGTGGGGCAATGTGAAAAGCCAGGGAAAGGCGAAGGATGCGAAGGCGGCTGCGCACACCGCTCTGGGGATGCGACGGGAGCTGGCACGACTAAACAGCGCCTGGCAAGCGGAAGGGCGAATGCCGCTGGGCATGGGTGTTGGCATCAACCACGGGGACGTTCTCGTCGGCAATATCGGTTCGCAAGACCGCGCGGATCTCACCGTCATCGGTGATGCCGTTAATTTGGCGTCGCGGCTGGAGGGGCTGACGCGCAGTTTTGGTGTCGACATTCTGGTCGGGACGACGGCGGCAGATCTGATTCGCGATGACTTTTATTTGCGCTCGGTGGCGCGCGCGCAGGTGAAAGGTAAAACCGAGCCGGTCGACGTTTTCACCATCGTGGAAGAGCGCGACAGCAACTCGGACCAGGAATTATTGATCTGGCTGGAGACGTATGAGGAGGGTATCCGAAAATTTCGCGACCGCGATTTCACTGAGGCGAAGATATTGTTCTCGCGATTCCTCGAATTTTATCCCGAAGACTTGCTGGCGAAGATGTACCTGGAACGTTCGCTCGAATACGAACAGACTCCGCCGGATCGAGCCTGGAACGCGGTGGAAGTGTTTGAGAGGAAGTGACAATCGCGCGCGATTGTGATCCTGAGGTCGCTGGCGACCGAAAGATCTCTCAACTAATAATGCCGTGCTGACGCCGGTGGCGTGATCAATCGTTTGATAAGAGATCCTTCGCTTCGCTCAGGTGTGAACAACCGATCCGGCATGACGCGTGGAACGCCGCGCATCATCCCGAGCGAAAGTCGATTGCATGACGGGATCGTGCGACTTTTCCTCCGGATGACGACTTATTCGTGCACTGGCGTAGTTCCCATCTAAGCGTAAAGAATTCGTGTGAAAGAAGCGCCGCGACATTTCCATTTTCTCGGGATTTGCGGGACAGCGATGGGGTCGGTAGCGGCGGCGTTGAGCGAACGCGGGTTTATCGTCACGGGCTCGGACGAAAATATTTATCCGCCAATGTCCACTTTCCTCGAAGAGCGGAGGATTGCGCTCTTCTCTGGATATCGGGCCGAGAATATTCCGGCGAAGGCCGATGTGGTGGTGATCGGTAATGCCATCAAACGGGGTAATCCGGAAGCGGAAGCGGTGCTGAACCGCAAGCTTTTTTACCTCTCGCTGCCCGAAGTTCTGAAAAATTACTTTCTGCGCGGCCGCCACAATCTTGTTGTTACCGGTACGCACGGGAAAACCACCACCACAGCATTGCTGACGTGGATCATGGAATGCGCGAAGCACCGCCCCAGCTACATGATCGGCGGCATTCCGCGCAATTTCGGTGAGGGTGCCCGCTTCGATGAATCGAAGTTCTTCGTCATTGAAGGCGACGAATACGACACCGCGTTTTTCGATAAGCGGTCGAAATTTGTCCATTATCTGCCGGAACTACTGATCGTGAACAATCTCGAGTTCGATCATGCCGACATCTTTCCGGACTTGGAGGCGATCAAGTTAAGTTTTCGCCGGCTGGTTAACATCGTGCCGCAAAATGGAATGATCGTCCTCAACGGGGACGATAAAAATTGTGTGGAGGTGACGCGCGATTCGCTTGCGCCCATGGTCGAGGTCGGTTTTTCCAAAAACTGCGCGCACCGGATCCGGGATGTCAGCTATTCGGCAAGGAAATCGCGGTTCGTTTTACGCGACGAAGAGTTCGAGATCCCGATGTTTGGCGAGTTCAATGTTCGGAATGCCGCGATGGCGATTTCAGCCGCGAAATTCTACGGGGTGTCGGCTGAAACCATTCGAGCGGCACTGCCGAGATTCGAAGGTGTCGCACGACGCCAGGAAATCCGCGGCGAAGTGCGGGGAGTGAAAGTGATCGACGATTTCGGTCATCACCCCACCGCCATCGCACAGACTCTGACCGCGTTGCGACGGCGATATCCCAAACATCGGCTTTGGGCAATCTTTGAGCCGCGTTCAAACACGACTCGTCGCGCCGTTTTCCAACAAGAGCTGCCTGACGCTTTGAAGCTTGCCGACGGCGTTTTCATTTCGCAGGTAGCGCGGCTCGAACAGATACCGGAAGCGGAGCGACTAGATCCCGAAAGCGTGATGAAGGAGATCAAGCGCGGCGGCCGGCTCGCATTCTACGAGCAAAATGCGGATGCGATCGTCGGTCGCATCACGCCGATGCTGAAGAAGAACGACATTGTGGCCGTGTTCAGTAACGGAGGGTTCGATGGGATACACGAGAAGTTGTTGAAAGCTTTGGAGGGTTGAAGGGACCGAGCGACGGACTGCGTGACACGCGGAAGGTTCAACGAGCGTTGTCATCCTGAGTCGCGCAGACGACGAAGGATCTCAAGTTGCTCGGACGATTTGGTACCAAGTGCGAGGTCCCTCGGCGTCTGGGGCGGCTCGGGATGACACGCGCGAGCTTGAACTCGCTGAAAAGCCGGGGTCATCCCGAGCGAAGCCGAGGGATTCCGTTAACTTACCCTCACGTTTTCGCGACGGAATCCCTCGACTGCCGCTCGGGGTGGCGGTTAATCGCCAGCCGCCGAGGTATGATCGTGGACGATTCGCCAACCATCGGGTGTGTGGCGAAAAATGAGAGTGAAGCGGCCGTGCGGAGTATCATTGGCGCGTTTTAGTTCCCACCGTCCGAGGGAGAGCGCGGAATCGGGGCCGAGCTGTTCGATTTCCAGATCTGAGAAGGTCAGCCTACCCATTTTGGCGCGGTCACCATATTTGTTGATGTAACGGTCACGCACCGTCTTCCAGCCGCGCGTGACTTCATCGCCGGAGATGAAAACCGTTGTGTCGGCACGAGCGTAACCGTTCATGAAGCCATCGATGTCGCCCCGGTTCCACGCATCCTGCTGCGCGTGAAGCACTGCGCGAATCTCTGCGGCTGCGCCAGGTTGGCCATTTTCGTTGTTCATAGCGAATAAGACAGGGACGAATAGGACCCAAACCAGAAGCAGTAAGTGCGATTTCACGTATCCACTTACTATTGTTGAAGAGAGGTTCAAAGCTTCGACGTTCATAGTTCTGTAATCGGGCAGTGGGCGTTGGCAGCGTAGCCGTGTGTAAGACCGCCTCCCACAGTTGACCCACGGCTCCATCGCTCTTACTATTGCACCTCTGTGTTGAGGTACCTTCTGGTCCTGTTCGCGCTGCTGGCATCGGCAGCGCCTGGCTTTGCGCAACGGCCGGCGTTGACGCCTCCTCCGCCTAAACCCGCGGGTGCTCCCGACATGGTGCGGTTGCAATTCCCAAACAGCGATGTCGTCGATGTTCTTCGCGAATATGAAACCCTGACCGGGAAACGCGTTGTCACCGACAACTTCGTGCAGGGAAAGGTAAACATCTTCCTGAGCAAGGACGTTCCGCGAGAGGAAGCCATCCAGATCATTCAGATCGCGCTTCTCATGAACGGGTTCTCTCTCGTTCCAGAGGAGCCCGATATCATCAAAGTAATCGGGACTGGAAAGAACCCGCGCGGTCAGGCGGTGCCGATCATTTCGGACCAAGCCGATATTCCTCCGGGCGATCAGCTCATTAGTTTTCTGTTCAAGTTGCGTTATGCCGATCCGGCGGAGTTGCAGCAGGTAATCGGACAATACCTTTCTCCGCCATCGAGTTATACCTCGGTTCTTCCGCTGCCGAAATCATCGAGCCTTTTGGTGACGGAGAATTCAGCGGTCATTCGCGGTTTGGCCAAGATCATCGATCAAATCGACGTGCCGCCGGCGGAAGTGACGAGCGAGTTCATCAAACTGGAACGCGCGGATGCGAGCAAGGTGGTCGACATGTTGAAAGACATTTTCGAGAAGAACACCGACCAGCCAACAAGATCCGGTGTGCCTGGCGGCGTCCGGAATGTTCGCGGCGTTGGCAATCCGGCAGTGCCGAACCCGGCAGGCGAAACCGAGCTGACCGGACTGGCTGCGCTGTCGGAAGATTCAGTGATTGTCGGCAAGATAAAGTTGGCTCCGGATGTGCGAACGAACCGGATTCATGTCATCACCCGGCCGATCAACATGCCGTTCATCAGGAAGTTGATCGCCGAGTTTGATGC
>JBKPQI010000228.1:0-5451 GCA_046733975.1 Verrucomicrobiota bacterium | reverse complement strand
ACTTCACCGTGATCGCGCCGATTGAGCTAAGCTCCGTCGTCAATAGATCGGTTATTCCGTCGGCAAAGTATTCCTGGTTAGGATCGCCCGAGTAGTTTTTAAAAGGGAGAACAGCGAGTGACGTGATGTGCTTCGTCGCTTCGCTGGAAGTCGCCTCGGATTTATCCTTCAACAGTGCCTCGTGCAGGGCATCGGTTACCTTCTTGCTGAGTTCGCCTTTTATCGCATCGCCGATCGACGGAGGTGATGGGATGGCAAAAACCTGAGGCGGCGTCGCGTGCCCTTTTCTGACCGACCGCAGGATTGCAGGCGCGAAAATTACGGACACGATCGCAAGCGCGAGAAGTAACGCCGCGACAATAAAGATCGCGCGCGCAAGCGGCGACAGTCCGTGCCGGGGCCGCACCGTGGATTCTCGGGTAATGCGACGGCCTGGTTTCCCGAGACGCGCGGGTGGGGTGGGATTGCCGATGGTCTCGGCATAAAGATTCACTAACGAGATTACCATCCCATGTTTCACTTCCACATCGCCCAATTCGTGAAGGTACGGCTGCCAACGACGCCGTTGGGCGAGATCATCCGCGACGCGTTTACTCACGAGAATGTGGCCAGCGTCGCCGCAATCCATCACCCGCTGCGCGATGTTGATGCCCACGCCGGCAATGTTTGCGCGTTCATTAGCATCCTTGACCTGATGCACCGGGCCGCTGTGGATTCCCATCCTTACTGGCAAACTCGGCTGCGCGCGCAACGCGTGGCTGATCTCCAAGGCGCATTCGGCCGGCTCTTCCACCGAACCGGTGAAAACTAGCGCCATGCCATCGCCGGTCGGCAAAATGGTTAGCTCTTCTGCGGCCCCAGCCTGCCGCGCCGTTTCGGTATTGCGAACAACCTGATTCAACTCCTGCAGCGCTTCTGACTGTTCGTCGGTCAGTAGCTTGGAATAGCCGACAATGTCGATGAAGAGTACATGCGCGATCTCCAGGCGCTTAGTCTTCTCCTCATCGGCCATAACGCGCGACTCTACGGGCTAAGCGCGGCCCTCTCTAGCCTATTCTTTCGACGGGGTTTTTGCGAACGAATCAACGCGAATGCCGGGCATTTCGCACGAAGTGTTTCGGAGTGCGGTGCGTCCTCGCACCGCTTTTTGACCCGCTGAATCTAAGCGACACGAGGACGTGTCGCACTCCCAGGCTGCGCGAAACCCGACAAAGTCCGAAGCTGCGTCAGTGAGCCGTGATTAATTGTTTCGGCGCGAGCGAAGCGAGGATTTTCTCGAAGCGCGGATCGTCGCGGAGCGCGTCCCACTCCGGATCGCTTTTGAGTTGGCCGTAGGTGATCCCGACGTAAGCTTTGGCAGCCATTTCCAATTCTTCCAAGGCGGCATTTTTTTCTCCACAGGCAGCGGAAATGGACGCCAGATAAGTTACGAATATTGGGCCCGTCCATGAGTCTTTGGTAACCGGAAGGAGTTCGCAGGCGCGTTTTCCTTCCTGTATTGCCTCACCGCACTTACCGAGCATGGCATCGGTAAGCCCCAGATAACTCCAAGCCTGGGGGTAATCGGGTTGATCGTGCGTTGTTCGCTCAAAAATTGCGCGAGCCTCAGTCAACGCCGTTCGGGCGAGTTCCTTATCCCCGAAGAGCCAGGCTGTGCGCCCCACACAATATTGTCGAGGTGTCGGTGCCTCATCGAAAGAGTTGGTAATACCTTCGGCGGGAACTAATGCCAATGCCTTTTCCGCCGCGGTTTGGTCGCGTTGGGCCCAACTGCAGAACAGAAGAGGAAATGCGACACTGCGGGCGGCTTCTTCACCTTGCTCCGCGACGACATCCAATTGCTTTCGCCAGGCTGCAACACCCCCGGTTTCGGCGAAAAAACTGAACCCGAAAAGAAATCGAGCGAATGGATTGTGGGAGACGATGTTCACTGCTTGCTGAAAAAATTGTCTTGCTTCGGCGTACCGCCGCATCCCCAGGAAAGTAGAGCCAGCCTCCATCGCCACGACGAAGTTCCGCGGATCCAGTTCCACCGCCCGCTTGAAGTTCGTCTCCGCCTCCTGCCACCGAGCAGTCCGTCGATCGAGCGCCCCTATTACCATGTAGACTCGGGCTTCGTTAGGCAGAAGCTGCCTGGCTCGTTCAAACTCAGGCAGCGCAGCATCGTAGTCCCGAAACCCGTGATACGCGTAATATCCTTTTTGGAGGTGCACCTCGCCGGCATCCGGCTCGATTTCTTGGGCATGTTGCAGCGCAGTTCGAGCCAGCACGCGGCGCTGATCGGTGTGATCAGCACCTCCCCAGTACAGATCCAAATGCGTTTCGCACATTAGACAGTAGGCACGGACGAATTTCGGGTCGCGGCGGACGGCTTCCTCCAGCAGGCTGATGGCCTGAAAGAGGTGCGCTTTTGCATCCGGATCATTCGCGAGGTCGTCAAGTTGCCGCGCCCGCAGGTACAGGTCGTATGCCACCGGGTCAGTCGTGGACGGCGTAGCGAGCCGGGCTTTCTCGTCAGCGGTTAAGCGTGCTTGTAACTGCTGAGCGATGGCTTCGGCGATTTCGCTTTGAATCGCGAACACATCGGCCAGATCACGAGTATAGGTCTGGGCCCAAAGATGTCCGTCATTCCGAGCATCGATCAGCTGCGCATTGACCCGCACCTTGTTTGCAATCCTCTGGACGCTGCCTTCCAGCACGTGAGCAACCCCTAAGGCTTGACCAATTTCTCGCAGATTACGCGCCGCGGCCGCTTTGTATTGGTTAACACTGGTGCGACTGATCACCTTCAGATCCGCCACCTTGGCCAGGTCTGTCAAAATCTCATCCTGGATGCCATCGGCAAAGAAGGCGTTTTGTTTGTCATCGCTCAAATTCTCGAATGGCAGAACAGCGATACTTTTTTCGGGTGGTGTAGCCGCCTCGCTCGGTCGAGGCGTACTGCGTGATCGCAAGGACTTCAGAATGGCCGGCGCAAAAATAATCGCAGGGATCGCGAGACAGATCACAAGAATCGCGGCGACGATCGAAACTTGCAAAGTCGTGAGTCGCTTGCGAAGAGGCGACGTGGGTTTCTGTGCCGCCAGGCGGGTTGGCCTCATAGCGTTCCCGGCATCACCGGTATAGAGATTCACCACCGATATGCGGGCCCCGTGTTTTACTTCATATTCGCCGAGCTCGGCTAGATGAGATCGCCATTGTGGATACTGTTCGAGATCGTCGGCCACATGTTTGGACAGCAGGATGTGGGCAGCGTCGCCGCAGTCCATCACGCGTTGCGCGATGTTGATCCCGGCGCCGGCGATATTTGCCTGTTCGTTTAAGTCGGTGATTTCGTTCACCGGACCGCTGTGAATGCCCATCCGGACCTTGAGTTCCGGATGACTCTTCAATGCCTGGCTGATTTCCAGTGCGCACAAGACGGGCGCTTCGGGATTGTTGCGAAATACCAGGGCACCACCATCGCCCGTGGGCAGGCGAAGCAGTTTGCCTTCCGCTTCGGCCTTTTTGAACTGCTCGGTGCCGCGGACGATTTGCCGAAGGGTCTGCATCTGGTCACTCTGCTCGGTGATCAACAACTTCGAGTAACCGACGATGTCGATGAACAAGACATGCCCGATTTCGAATTTCACGTCCGGAGAAGGCTCACTCGGCATCAGATTCTTATTACCTAAAAAGATTTACTTAACGAGCGCAGTTTAGCCAACCTCTGCGTTGAACGTCGAACGTTGGGTGTTGATCGCGGTGGCTCCGCATACGACTTCGTTCACGTCGCGAAGTAATTCACTTTGCCGCCTGATCCTTAACTTCCAGTGACCGACGATATCGATGAAGAGGACACGCCCGATCTGCAAGCGCAGCTTTGTCTGTTCCTCGATCAAACTGACGTCGACATTACTCAAGCGCAGGTTGGCACCTCTATTCCCTAGAGCATTTTAAATAAACATGGCCACCGTCGCGGCGCCGGCCCCTGCGGGAGGCGCGCGTCGTCCATAGGGGCGACGGCTGCAGTATTTTTCAGAACGCTTCTAGCTAATAGATCCCGCCCTGTTCTTTTTGAAAGAGCTGCAGCAACTCCTAAACAATTCACTTTGGCTTGTCTTCGCACAGTCTCTGGAAGCGCGGATCGTTTCGGAGTGGATCGAACATCGGATCGAGCCGCAGCAGCGCAGGAGTGAGCGGCACCTGTCCAAGCAGCGCCCCTAAGTACGGGATCGAAAGTAGTTTCTCCAAAATGGCGATGGCGCCGTCCACGTTTCCACTGCCCGCCAGTACTCGCGCACGGATTTCGAGCGGAAGGGGGCCATACAGTGCATCTTTTTCCGCTGGATTCGCCCTCACTGCCCGCTCCGCAAAAGCCAAGGCAGACGGTTTATCATTGAGCTCCATCTTGGTGAGAGCAAGAACCCCGAGCAGGACAAAATTTTCCGCCTGATCTTTGAGCAAAAGTTCCAGCTCGCCGCCTACCTGTCGCCAATTTTCCTGCGCGGCGGCGTGATCGCCGGCAACTTCCTGAGCCCAGCTCAGATAAAAACGCAGTTCGCTATTGTAGTAACCCAGAGCTGGATCAACGTTATGCAGTGCTTCGTCCAGTCGGGGGATGATTTGTGCAGGGCGCCGCTCCAGGATGGCTTGATAAGCTTGAATCTCTAATGCAGCCGGGTCGTCGGCTGCCGGGTGAAGTGGATCGAGCAGCGCCGCGGCCCGAGGGAGATCGCCTTCGGCTTGAGCAATTGCCGCTTTTTGGACCAGGGTGTCGACGTCGTTCGGCATAATCTTAAGAACCTGATCGAACTTTAACAGCGCTTCGGGGAAGCGCCGGAGTGCCTCATAGGACCCAGCATGTTGTCCGAGGAGATAAACGTTCCGTGGATCGAGCCGCTCCGCTTCATTGAAGTAGGTCTCACTTCGTTCCCATTGGCCTTGTCTCCGTGCGACATAGGCGAGTGATCCCGAAATCTGGCTGTTATTCGGAAGGAGTTGCCGTGCCTGCTCAAAGTAATGCACCGCGGCCTCGTAATCTTTCAGGATATAGTGATAATAGCCCATCGCGTGGAGCGCTTCGCCGAGATTGGGCTGAAGAGCGAGCGCGGTTTCGGCGGCCTGGCGCGCCTCTTCGCGGAGCGCCACCGTCGGTTGAAGGGTTTGCGCGTTGTAGCCGACCGCATCAACGAACGCCAGCAACGCCCAACTATGGGCGAACTTCGGGTCCAGCCGCACCGCTTCTCTGAGATATTTCTGTGCGCCAAGGGCGTTGGCTGGTGTGTTTTGCGTTTTCAATGTATAAGCCAGACCACGTAGGTAGGCATCGTGAGCCTCGACATTCTCCGTCGGTTTAGCGGCGATGACTTGCTCTTCCGGGCCGGTGAGCTTCGCCCGCAACTGGTCGGCGATGGCTTTGGCCACATCACTCTCGACCGAAAAGATGTCGGTTAGTTTTCTGTCGTAGGT
>JBKPQI010000227.1:0-13137 GCA_046733975.1 Verrucomicrobiota bacterium | reverse complement strand
TGCACGCCGGCCCGAGCCAGTGCATCGACACCGTCCGCCGCAGTTTGCTCCAGATGATCCGCCGTGCTGGATCCCAATTCTGCCGCTAGCTTCGCCCCGCCGCCGTTCGTTAGCTGATCGACGTGCATCCGCAATTTCAATCCGTGGTCTTTCGCGGCGGTCAGAATGCGACGGGTATCGTCGACACCGAAATAATTCTCTTCGCAAAAAATATCGCAGTATTCCGCGAGCTTCTCCTGCTCAATCGCAGGCAACATCTGGTCGATAATCACCGAAATATACCCACCGTGATGATCCCGAAACTCAGGTGGAAACGCATGCGCGCCAAGAAAGGTCGGAACGGTTTGCAAGGGCGTTTCCGCTCCCACGCGCCGAATCACGCGCAAAATCTTTAATTCATCCTCAAAGGTCAGTCCGTAGCCCGACTTCGCCTCGACCGTCGTCGTTCCATTTTGCAACAACCAGAGCGCGTGTTTTTTTGCCAGCGCGAATAACTCATCCTCGGTGGCGCGGCGCGTTGCCTGCATCGTTGTTTGAATCCCTCCGCCGCGCTTTGCGATTTCCTCGTAGGTCTCACCCCTTCCGCGCGCTTCAAAATCGTCGAGTCGGTTACCGGCAAAAACCACATGAGTATGGGCGTCGACGAATCCTGGCAGCACAACACAGCCGCGCGCATCGATGATTTCGGTGTCGCGGCGACAAAGCTTCTCCACATCGACCGTCCTTCCGACGTGCTTGACCTTGCCATCGACCACCAGCAGAGCCCCGTTCGGAATAATTCCGAGCTCACCAAGTTCTTTGCCGGATCGTGCTCGAGCCGGTCCGGCCAGCGTCACCAATTGCGAAGCATGCAGTATGGCTAGCGAGGACATTGTTGGCGCGTGGCCGTCGACCTGTAGGCCACAACGCTTCGCACAGCGAAGCGACTGGAGAAACCAGCAGCAAGTTTGGACGTCACACCGACTGTGAACTCGCAAAGAGACAAAATCTGATACACGCGACCTTCATCACTTCACCCCTTCAACTTCTTCTCCACGATCTTGCTGATTTCTTGGAAGCGCGCTTCAGATTCTTCGGTAAATATCTGGACCTTGTTCGAAAGAGACGTCTTGCTTTTTTCGTCTTTCAGGCTGGCGATGTTAATTCTGACATTCATCCCAGCGCCTTCAATGCAAGCGCGTACTGCGAGAAGACCGACGCCGACATCGGAAATCGAAGCAGGATTCCCCCGAGCAGCCATCTCGGCGAGAAGATCATACGCCTTGGCTGCAGTTTGCATGACGCGAAGCGGCACCTCCGCTGCCACTTTGTTGGCCGCTTCGATCGCCGACGTCCGCGCTGATTTTTCTTTGGCTGTGCCTTTAGGCAAACCAAAGGCCGCCATCACCTTGTTGAAAGCAGCGGTGTCCTCGTCGACCAGCGAAAGCATGTCGTCCTTCAAATGCTGCGCCTCCACCGCCCAATCGCTGAAATAGCGGAGCTTCTCTTCCCAACCGCGCTTTCCCGCGGATAAATTGGCCACCATTCCGCCCAATGAAACGCCCAGCGCGCCGATCAACGCCGCCACCGAACCGCCGCCCGGGGCCGGAGAATCACTCAGTGTTTCGTTACAAAAACGACGCAGATCCATTTTGACCAGCGACTTTTTCGGAGCCGCTGCTTCAATCTTAAGCTCGATAACTTTCTCTTTTGGAACAAAGGGCTTCAGCTCGCTCAATCCCATCGTTCGGATAGCGATCTCGATCAGGTCCTCCTCCGCCGCGCCTTCCGACCAGTTTTGTTTTTGGAGAAAATGTCTTCCGGCATCGATCAGACATTTCTTCGGAATCATGCCGACAATTTCCGATCCGGTAACACGCAGGCCACGTTTGCTGGCCGATTCCTGACAGGCATCGAACGCAGCGTGAAGCGGTGTTTCCTCGATGTTCGTCAGGTTCATTGAAACCTGGGCAATGCCATATTCCTCCACATACCAGCCGATCGCTTTCACATGCTTCAACATCCCCGGAACCCGGATCGCGTCGCCTTTTTCGTCGACCACTGGGTTGCCGGTCGGCGTGCCATCGAGCGTCTTGACCCGGCCCTGTTCCCGAACATCGAAGGCAACGGCGTTCGCTCGCCGCACCGATTTCGTGTTGAGGTTCACATTGTAGGCGATCAAAAATTCCCGCGCTCCAATTGCAGTCGCGCCGGCTTTTGCATTAAACTCGTTAGGTCCAAAATCCGGATGCCACTCCGCCTTTTTGATCTTGTCGAAAAAACCTTCGTATTCGCCCTCTCGAATGACCGCAAGATTCGACCGCGAGGCGTCTTTGGCTGCTTTCTCGTAGAGATAAACCGGGATTTTTAACTCGTCGCCGACGCGTTTTCCCAGCTCCTTCGCGCACCCGATCGCATCTTTCCAATCGGTATCACCAATCGGAATAAACGGGCAAACGTCGGTCGCTCCCATGCGGGGGTGCGCACCTTTGTGCTTGCGCATATCGATCAATTCGGCGGCTTTTTTTATTCCACGGAAAGCCGCTTCGACGACCGCCTTCGGGCTGCCGACAAAAGTCACGACGGTGCGGTTAGTCGTTTCGCCGGGATCGACGTCGAGCAGCGACACCCCGTCGGCGGATGCGATCGCATCAGTGATCTGCCGAATGACCTCCGGATCGCGCCCCTCGGAGAAGTTTGGGACACATTCGATGAGCTTTTCCATGGCGAACGAAATCTAACAGGATTACGGGATTAACGGCATTGCAAGGGGAAGAACAAGATGAAAAGCTCGAAGCCAAGTAAATCGTCATCCCGAGCGAAAGCCGGGGATCCCGCAAAGTTACCTTAAAGCTGTCGCCTCGGGATCCCTCGACTTCGCTCGGGATGACGGTGAATGGCAGGCCGCTCCCCAGCCAACGCTAATCGCGCGCCGTTGGCTCGACAGGAATCTCAATCTCGTTAGCTTTTGCAAACTCGATGGCGCGAGAATATCCGGCGTCGGCGTGACGCAGGATGCCCATTCCCGGATCGCTGGTCAGGACACGTTGCAGACGGCGCTTGGAATTATCCGTCCCATCCGCAACCACCACCATGCCCGCATGCTGCGAGTAGCCGATACCGACTCCACCGCCATTGTGAATCGAAATCCAGGAGGCGCCGCCAGCCGTATTGACGAGTGCGTTCAACAGCGGCCAGTCGGCGATGGCATCACTGCCATCAAGCATGCCTTCGGTCTCGCGAAACGGCGATGCCACGGAGCCGGTATCCAAGTGATCGCGCCCGATGACAATCGGCGCTTTGATTTCGCCGCGCCGCACCAATTTGTTGATGGCCAAGCCAAACTCCGCGCGTTCGCCGAAGCCCAACCAGCAAATACGCGCCGGCAATCCCTGAAAATGGATCCGCTCTTTTGCCAGTTTCATCCAGCGCGCCAGAATCGCGTTCTCCGGAAACAGCTGAAGCGCCAGAGCGTCGGTGCGGGCAATGTCGTCAGGGTCGCCGCTTAACGCCACCCAGCGAAACGGTCCTTTCCCCTCGCAGAAAAGCGGACGGATGTATTCCGGAACAAAACCGGGAATATCGTAGGCGTTCTCGACGCCGGCTTTTTTCGCCTGAGTGCGAATGTTATTGCCATAATCGAAGGTAATGGCGCCGCGTTTTTGCAATTCCAGCATCGCACTCACATGGTCAGCCATCGCTTGCATCGAGCGCTTGACGTATTCCTCCGGGTTCTTGGTGCGCAGTAGGACGGCATCAGCTAACGACATTTTATTTGGCACGTAGCCGTTGAGGGCATCGTGTGCGCTGGTTTGATCGGTTAACAACTCCGGAACGAAATCGCGCCTCACTATTTCCGGCACGACGTCAGCGCAATTGCCGACCAGACCAACAGAAACGGCGCGACCCGCCTTTTGCGCGGCTCCGACCAATCGCAAGGCTTCATCCAGAGACTTCGCCAGGTGATCGCAATAACCAGTGGCAAGCCGTTTCTCGATCCGCGGCGGATCTACTTCGATGCCGATAAAGCACGCGCCGTTCATGGTCGCAGCCAATGGTTGCGCTCCGCCCATTCCGCCGAGGCCACCACTAACGATAAGTTTGCCCGCTAAATTCCCGCCGAAATGTTTCTCGCCCGCTGCCCCGAAGGTCTCGAAGGTGCCCTGAACAATGCCCTGGCTGCCGATGTAAATCCACGAGCCGGCAGTCATCTGTCCATACATCGTTAGGCCGAGCCGTTCCAGCTTGTTGAACTGTTCGTAGTTTGACCACTGGCCTACGAGATTGGAATTCGCGAGCAAAACCCGGGGAGCTTCGAGGTGCGTGCGGAATTTACCTACGGGTTTGCCGGATTGAACCAGCAGCGTCTCGTTATTCTCCAGTTCGCGTAAAGAACGCATAATGGCATCGAAACATTCCCAGTTTCGCGCTGCCCGTCCCGTGCCGCCGTAAACGATCAACCGGTCCGGCGCCTCGGCGACCTCCGGATCCAGATTGTTCATCAGCATGCGCATGGCGGCTTCCTGGTGCCAGCCCTTGCAACTCAGTTGTCGCCCGCGTGGAGCCCGAATAGATCGTTTTCCGCTCATAAATTCTGGTGCTCGCTGTCGAACTCGCCGGCGCGGATCGCAGCTGCGATGGCCGCAATATCCGGAGCAAGCGCCCGATCTTCCAGCAGAGCAGCTGCGTGATTGCGAACAGTCGCGTAAGCGCGCTCCACGCCTCCACCAGCTTTCAAGGGCCGCCGATGCTCGAGAGCTTCGGCGCCTGCCAGCAGTTCGATGGCGATTAAATTTTCCGCGTTCTCCACGATGGATCGAAACTTCAACGCGGACGTCATTCCCATCGACACATGATCCTCTTTTCCTGCTGAGGTCGGTAGGCTGTCGACGCTCGCGGGATGGGCCAGGACCTTGGCTTCGTTGAGGAGCGACGCCGCCGCGACTTGTGCAATCATCATGCCGGATTGTAAACCGGGTTTGCGCGCAAGAAACGCAGGTAATCCGTCGCTCAAATCAGGATTTACCATGCGCTCGATTCGCCGTTCGCTGATACTCATCAGATCAGTGAGCGCAATTGCTGCGAAATCGAGGGCGAGCGCCAGTGGGGCGCCGTGAAAGTTGCCACCGGAAATCACGTCGCCAGTCTCGGGAAACACGAGCGGATTATCGGTCGCTCCCGCACTTTCAATTTCCAGAACCTTTTCCACATACGCGAGAGCGTCGCGTGCGGCTCCGTGCACCTGCGGAATACAGCGGAGACTGTAAGCATCCTGCACTCGCGGATCGTTTTGCCGATGCGATTCGCGGATTTCGCTTTCCCTGACCAGAGCTCGTAAGTGCTCGGCAACTGCAAGCTGTCCGGGATGAGGCCGCGCTTTTTGAATCCGTAAATCGAACGCGCGGGGTGTTCCCATTAAACCCTCAAGAGTCATTGCGCCGGCAACATCTGCAACTCGCGACAGCCGTTTCGCGCGAAAGAGGGCGAGGCCGCCGACCGCGTGCATGGCCTGAGTGCCGTTCAATAATGCGAGTCCATCTTTCGCCTCCAACACAATGGGATCGAGTTTGGCGCGCGAAAGCGCATCGCGTGACGACACGCGTTCATCTTTGAAAAATGCATCACCCTCCCCGATCAGTGTCAGCGCCAGATGCGCGAGCGGAGCCAGATCGCCACTTGCACCCACCGAACCTTTTTCGGGGATCACGGGATAGACACCCCGGTTTAGCATTTGGCACAGAAACTCGACCACTTCGAGTCGCACGCCGCTAAACCCAAGCGCCAGAACATTCGCGCGCAGAAAAATCATCGCACGCACCTCCGGAATCGTGAGTGGATTGCCCGCGCCACAAGCATGGCTCCGGACGAGATTAAGTTGCAATTGGCGGAGCGCGTCGGCTTCAATCTTAACATCGGCGAGTTTGCCGAATCCGGTGCTGATGCCATAGACGACATCACCGCGCTCGAGAATTTTCTGAATGACGTCGCGCGATTTCTGAATGCGCGCGCGCGCTTTGCTTGTCAGTTCGGTGGGTGCGTTGTCAAACGCGATTGCGTTCAACTGCACGAGCGAAACCGGGCAACCATCAATTTCCACAGCGCGACCTTAGACGGTGGCGTGCGAAATGACAAAAGATGGGGTTAATTGAATGAGTGAGATGAATCTCTCCAGAATTTTTCGCGCTTGCCATCCAGAGCCGCGAAGACGGCGAAGGACGCTCACAAGGTAGCACCATCACGAACGAGTGTGACGTGTGACCAACTGTGGGGTTCCTCGGCGAAGGCGCCTCGGGATGACAAACATTTGGCGCAGCGGCTCGACTTGCTCGCAGAGCACTTATCCGCTTCTGCGCGTCCAGAATAATAGGCGAGACGCCTGTCGGCCCCACAGACACGATGTCTGCGCCGCAAAAGAAAAAGGCCGGGCCAACTGACCCGGCCTTTAGCTCAAAGCTTTTCGCAGCGCGAAGCTTATTTTGAGTAGGTTCGCGTCGACGCGGCCGTCGTCCCCGTGGTGGTCGTTGATTCTTTCTTTTGCGCGCAAGCACCCAGGCTCAAGGCGCTGGCCAAAACGGCCACGATCATGATTGCTTTTAAAACTCTCATTCTGTTTTCACCCCTTTCGTAGCTGGTTGCTGTCGAGCTTTATATAAGCGAACGCGCACCACGCAACGAATTTCTCCGTCACACCCAATTCCTTCCCTGATCACTCCCGAATGGTTACCGGCGTGTCCACGTCCACCAGGTCAAAAAGCTCGATGACATCTGCGTTTCGCATCCGGATACACCCGTGGCTGTCCGGTTTACCGATTTTGTCTTCATGCCTTGTGCCGTGAATATAAATATAACGATCACGGGTATTGGCATTATGCGGCTCTGCGCCGTCGAGCCACAGAATCCGCGACAAAACCAAATCCTCCGTCGCAGGAAGAGGGTCGTCAGCCTTGAGCGGGACGCGTCCGACAAAAATCGTTCCCGCTGGCATGGTTTCCCCGATCTTATCGCTGATCCTGAATTTCCCGAGCGGGGTCTTGTGGCTGCCGTGTTCGGAACCAAGGCCAAATCGTGACGTCGAAACTGGATAGCAGCGGATGACGGTTCGGCCGCGCCGCAATTTTAATTCCTGGTCGCCGACCGAAACCTGAATATGCAGGCGAGACTTTTGCATCGTGCGATTGCTGTCCTAAAATGCGACTGCGAATGAGCAAACGCTATCACATTGCGGTGGTAGGAGCGACCGGTGCCGTCGGCATGGAAATGCTTCGCGTTCTGGAACGACGTGCATTTCCGGTGGCGTCAATTCGCGCTTTCAGCTCCAAGCGTTCAGCCGGCAAATCGGTGGGATTTCAGGATGAAAAAATTCCGGTGGCAGAACTGGCGCGCGATTCGTTTCGAGCAATCGATCTCGCGCTTTTCAGTGCTGGAACGCCGGTGGCGCGGGAATTCGCTCCCATCGCCCGCGATTCGGGTGCGGTCGTCATCGACAACTCCTCGACTTTTCGAATGGAGCCGGAGGTGCCGCTGGTGATTCCGGAAATCAATGGTGAGGATGTCAAGCACCACCGCGGGATCATCGCCAACCCTAATTGCACCACCGCAGTCGCGCTGATGGCAATCTATCCCTTACATCGTGCCTTCAATGTGACCCGCGTTTTCGCCTCAAGTTATCAGGCAGTTTCCGGCAGCGGCGCCCGCGCCATTGCCGAATTGGAGCGACAGGTTCGCGCACTCGCCGAAAAACACCCGGTGCAGCCCGAGGTTTATCCACACCAGATCGCGTTTAACGTGCTTCCGCACGTCGATGTATTCCTGGAGGGCGGCTACACCAAGGAAGAGATGAAAATGCAAAACGAGGGGCGACGGATTATGCATCATCCGGAATTCCGAGCATCGGTTACGTGTGTTCGCGTTCCCGTTTACCGCGCGCATTCCGTGGCCGTGAGCGCAGAATTCTCGAAACCGGTTTCAGTGGAGCGGGCGCGGGAAATATTAGCCAAAGCGCCTGGGCTGGAATTGGTCGATGAGCCGGCGCGACACCGTTACCCGATGCCGCTGAATGTCGCCGGCAAGGACAATTGTGAAGTGGGTCGGATACGTCGCGATTGCGCTTTAGAGAACGGTCTCGCTTTTTGGGTCGCCGGAGATCAACTGCTGAAGGGCGCAGCATTGAACGCGGTGCAGATCGCAGAGTTGCTGTAGTTGCACGCGCTTCAGTCAAGGAGGGCGCAGAAGCGCGTCCTCCAAACACCGTCATCCCGAACGCAGTCGAGGGATCCTGTTGCGATATCTTCAAGCTAACTTCTACGCGACCCCTCGACTGCGCGTGGGGACCGTGTGATGGACCTGTAGCCGCTTCCCTTATGGCAGGCGCGTCGCCCGCAGGCCGACGGCCACAACCGTATTTAGACTAATTCTCGTTAGCTACTGCGGAGGCGGAGTCGGCGAGGCTTTCTTCCCTTTGTTCTTCCCTTGCTCTTGTCCACCCTGCTGCTCACCTTGTTGTCCGCCCTGTTGATAATACTGTCCGCCCTGCGGCCGACCTTGCGGTTGAACCTGCTGGTCATGATGTTTGCCGCCGCGGCTGTAATCACTCGGACCGCCAGGATTGCCGGTGTTGCCGCCAGCATTCTGCGATCCCGGTTGATAATATTGATTCCCCTTGTGTTTGCCGCCGTCGGGCTGATTTCCCGGGTTCGGATTCGCATTTTGCGGATCTGCATAAACCGGCGTTGGCTCACCGCGTTCATGCCCCTTCTTCTTACCTCTACCCTGTTCGGGGTATTCCGATGAAGAACCAGGCCCGCCAGAGACTGCCGACTCATTTTCGAGTTTCTGGCCTTTGTGTTTGCCTTTGCCCTCTTCGTATTCGATCGGTGAAGAAGCTGGCCCACGGGAGGCCCCAGGCTCGTTTCCGAATTACTGGCCCTTCTGCTTATTCCGGCCCTGTTCGAACGACTCCGTCACTGGCGACGTGCCCGGAGTCATTGCAGCGCCCGCTTCAGTTTCGCCTCTTTCGCCTTTACCTTTCTTCCGTCTTTCAAATGGCATCGCAGTCGCAGCCGGCGAAGTTCCAGTCGCGACGCCGGGCTGATTCTGGAGGGTTTCGCCTTTGTGTTTACCCTTTCCTTTTTCGAAAGGAGATACACCGGGCGTAGGCGCGAGATCCGCTGTTGCCGCTTTCGGTTGGATTGTCGGCGGCGGAATATTTTTCGGATTTTCGGTCTTTAATTTCTGTTCAAGTTTGGCCTTCGTTTCGGGGTCAGAAATATTTGCCCAACCCTTTTCGATCTTCGGTTGAGCGATTTTAGCTTTGACCGCTTTGGGGGCAGCCTGCGCAGTCGGTTTCTGCAGCTTCATTGGCGCTGCGAGCACCAGTTTGTCGCCCTGAACCTTGGTGACATTCCCGCCCTTGACCGCTTGTAACGGATCGATGCTGGCGCGTTCAAGTTTCAACCGCTGAATTGGCCGGGTCGAATATCTGCTCAGCACCGCGTAGTCCGGGCCATAATTGTAAACGACCGAATTGTTATACGTGATGTTAGTCACATTCACGGTGTTGTTGATGTAGACGACGTTCTGAGTGTAGGGATAGTAGTGCCCAATCAGCACCGGCTCGCCGATAAAACGAACATCGATGAAGTTGTAATAGGCCGGTCCGATCCCGAAATCGACGTCGACATGTCCCCCGATTGGTCGGCTCTCATAGACGATCTCACCGCGGGGGCCGGCTGGCGGCAAGGGGGCCCACCCGATGTAATCTCCGCCGGTTCGCCACGAGACCCACGCCGGTCCCCATTCGTATCCAGGAACCCAGCACCAGCCGTAATCCGCGAGTCGAATCCAGCGGCCGTAGTGGTAGGTGGCCCAGCCAAAATCCTCGTATGAAACCCATGTCCAGCCCACATCGGTGTAAGCCCAGTAGCCATCGGTATAGGGCCGCCAATCCGGGTTGGTTGCCGCGTCTGGCTGCCAGACGTAGCCATAGTCGGACACCTGGTACCAATTGCCGCCATTCAAATTATCGTAGAAAAAGTCAACCGAAACGTCCGCGCGCGCTGATTGAAACGCGGTCAACGCGAACGCACAGAGTGAGGCAAATATTAAGAAACGTTTCATAAGGTGATTCACTGTTATGGCGTTTTAGACCTCGACGCCAACCGGTTTATTCATCCATTACTGATGGTGAATTCGATTATGCGCCTCTAGCTCAAGGAGCGGCTGTTTTTCTAACTGCCGTTCCAAAGTAGTCGGCGGCAAAAGCCGCCGCTGCTTAAAGATCGGTAGGTCCGCGCGGACTGGCGTATAAGACAACCGCTCCTTCAAGGCGCGCTGAATTTATCTACTCTCTACCGCTGCCGCACGACGACGAACGAGCGCACTCGATGCCGGCACATCGAAAATACGTGAGTGGTATCAGGATCGAGATTGGCAATCATTTTGTTGAAATCCGCAACGGAAGTCACCGGCTGCTGATCGATTTCTTCAATCACATCGCCTCGCTGCAACTCCGACAGATCCGTCTCGTCCACCACCACTCCACGTACTCCGGGAGGCAAATCCAGCCGTTTCGCGAGCTCAGGCGTTAGCTCGCTTACGCGAATCGAACCGAATGGATTGTCATTGTTCTGGTCCTGATCCGGATTGGTGTCGGGCGCGTTTGGCTGAGGCGCCGGGTTCGCTGGGTTTGGTTGTCCCGGCCGCGGTATCACCCGGGCTGTGGCGTAATCCGGCGGCTGTTCCCGAAGTTCTGTGGAAACAGTGATGGGCTTGCCATCGCGCATCACTTCCACGTCGATCTTCTTGTTCAATTCTGCCTGCGCGACAAGCGAGCGGAGTTGCGGAAAAGTTCTCACGTCGCGTCCATTGAACTTACGAATTACGTCACCGCGTTGCAGATGCGCATCCGCCGCAGGCGATCCCGGAACGATTTGTCCAATCACGACACCATCGCCGTCGCCATTAGGGTTTTGCGCATTCACCTGCGCCTGAATTCCAAGATAGCCGCGGATGATTCGCCCCTTCTTTAACAGACTTTCGAGCGCCACCCGCACCGTGTTCGAGGGAATGGCAAACCCGATCCCCTGGTTCCCTCCGGTGCGTGAAATAATCGCAGTGTTAATTCCGATCACTTCCCCGGTGAGATTGATCAGTGGTCCACCGCTATTTCCCGGATTGATCGCGGCATCGGTTTGCAAATAATTGCCGAAGCTATCGTCACGATTCGGTCGCCCTTTTGAGCTGATGATCCCCTCAGTGACTGTTTCTTCGAAGCCAAAAGGATTTCCGATTGCCAGAACCAGGTCACCCGCCTGCACTGCGTCGGAATCACCGAGCTTTAATGCCTTCACGCCGGGCTCATCGATTTTCAAAACCGCTAAATCGACCTGCGCATCGCTTCCGATCAATCGCGCTTTTTTGGTCCGGCCATCCCATAATTGCACCTCGATATCATCGACCTGATCGACCACGTGACTGTTCGTGATGATGTGGCCCTCATTGCTCACAATGACACCGGATCCGAGTGAGTTTTGCACCATCGCTTCCTCATTCGGATTGCGGAACTGGCGCTGATTACCGAAGAAAAATTCGAAAGGATCGAGCGCATACTGGCGGCGGACGGCGATCTTCTTCGAAGTCTTCACGCTGACGACCGACGGAATGACGTTGGACACAAGCGCGCGTCGCTCGCGGTTGAATTGTTCCAGAGTGCCAATCTCCTTTCGGTCGATGGGCGGAGCGGTAGCGAGCGAATATTTCTCCGGGGTTCGGGCCGGCTCCACCAGTCCGCCGTGCTTCATCCGATAGTCGTAGAGAAGCGAAATTCCCAGACTGACCAAGATCACGAAAATCAGAAACTTAAAAAAATTCTTCATCAGCTGACGTGTGAGAAGGTTTGTCCCTGTCTTTCGACAATCAAGCTCCGGAAATGTTGATTCTCCAGCCGACCCAAGGCTGGATCATTTTCTAACAAATCTAACGCCGCCTGGCGGGCTTTGCGCATCAAAGCAGCATCGCGTCGCAGGTCCCCGAGCTTTAGCGCCGGCAACCCGCTTTGGGCTGTGCCCAGGAGATCGCCCGGTCCGCGCAACTCCCAATCGGCTTCCGCAATTTCAAAGCCGTTAATCGTTTTCTCCAACACCGCCAGTTTCGTCATCGTATCGGGAGTTTTATCGGAGCTAATCAGCCAGCAGTGTGACCGGTGCGCCCCACGTCCGATCCGGCCGCGCAATTGATGCAATTGCGATAAACCGAACCGTTCCGCGTTCTCAATCAGCATGACTGTCGCATTAGGGATATCGACTCCCACTTCGATTACAGTTGTGCTGACGAGAGCGTGCGTCTGTCCGGCACGAAATCTCTGCATGATTGCCTGCTTGTCGGGTGAGGCGACGCGGCCGTGGATTAACTCGCAGCGAAATGGGCCCAAACGTTCCTGCCATTGCTCGAATTCTTTCGCCGCCGCCTTCGCTTCAAGCTTCTCGCTCTCATCGATCAGCGGGTAAATGATGTAAGCCTGATGCCCGGCGCTTAGTTCCTGCCGCAAAAATGTAATCGCTTGGCCAAGTTTATCAGTGGGAAGAACGTGCGTGATGATTTCGCCTCGACCCTTCGGCATCTCCTCAATGGTGGAGACCTCAAGGTCGCCGTAAATCGTCATAGTTAGTGTGCGGGGAATCGGGGTAGCGGTCATGACAAGAACATCCGGCGCCGGTTCGCGCGCCGTCAGTCTGGCTCGTTGCGCCACCCCGAATTTGTGCTGCTCATCGATCACCGCGAGCCCGAGATTCGAAAACGTGACGTTGTCGTAAAGCAACGCATGCGTGCCGACGATGATTTGAGGAGTGGTGTGGCTGTGCCGGTGCGCGCCGCTGCCTGCGTTCCGGGTGGCGCACGCGTCTCGCGTGTTGGTTTCGGCGTCACGCCGAAACGGACTTTCCGTGCCGGCATCATCTGGTGTCCAAACCCACGCATAGTCTTGTCCCTGCTTGGCCACTCCGGCTTCCCAGGGATTTTGCACAATGTAGTTAAATTTTTCCTGCAAATGGCGGTCACAGCACCCGTAGCGATCGAAGCGTTCTTTTTCCCAGACCGATCCCGTTGTCCGCTCAAGCTTGTTGATTGCATGTGCAGAAAACGATTTAATTGAGTGCAGCAATT
>JBKPQI010000226.1:0-11896 GCA_046733975.1 Verrucomicrobiota bacterium | reverse complement strand
AGGTAGTATCTTCCATCGCCCAAAGAGAATAGGAACCTGCATGATTAACAACTACATAGATACGACCGCGTATGGCATCTGACGCGATCCCCTGCGGTATGTTTCCCGTTCCAAGAGCGAAGTTCGTGATGAGCCGACCTCTAACGTCATTGGCGTCGGCAACTGCAGTTATCGCGCGAACTTCAACCTTCCTTGCAGCTGGATTGAGCAGGTAGAGGTGACGCAGAGCATTGTTGACGGCCATTTGGTTCCCTGGCGTATAGCTCAGTGCAATTGTGTAGTCGATGTTGTCGTTTCCAGAACTGATGATTTGCAGGTTATTTCCTGAAGTGGCGAACAGTTTCGATTTGTGCTCGTCAGATGCCAAGACCGTACCCAAGGCCGTAGAGGTCACCGCGAAAGTGGTTGGGTTCACCTCTTTGGAAACACCCCCCGACTGGACGTGGAGCTTCCCGTTCAGTGGGTCAACCACGATAGGGCCGAGGTTGCCCCCCGTTGCAATCGGCCCCGCAATCAAGGCGAAGGTGTCGGCATCAAAGACGAAGACGGGATCGTTCCCTGCGCCACATTGCGCACCGACCCAAAAACGCCGGTTCTTGCAATCGAAGGCAGTCTCTCCCGGACAGAAGCCTGTCGTGGTGGCGGAAAGCTGGGCATTCGTGCTGCCCGAATAGGCCAGCACTTGTCCAGTGTCGAAATTGGTGGTCCAAAAATTGTCGTTCTTCACGTCCCAGTTGACGCCATTGCTGTTGCTTAGAGTCGTTAGGACAGTCAAAGTGTTTCCATCAATAACCGTCAGGGTACCGCCCGAAGAAAAACCACCGGAAACGTAAATGCGATTTAGAACTTTATTAACTACGACCTGTCCGTCTGCTGAAGTCGCCGGAATAGGAATTTTGGCAAGCACATTTTGAGCGGCCGCGCCCCCCGCGCTCAATAGAAGAAGAAGTAACGTGCATACGACGGATGATCCTACTTTTGTTCTCGTTCGATTGGCGAATACTGGTGTCGTCATAAATGCTATCTTTCGATCGTCGGCGACTAATTTACTCGCCATTGCCGTTACCCTTGTTGACGTAGTCGCACTGTCTGACTGAGGTGGTATCTTCCATCGCCCAAACAGAATAGGAACCTGCATTGTTTACTACTACGTAGATACGACCGCGAATGGCATCTGACCCAATCCCCTGCGGTATGTTTCCAGTCCCAAGCGGGAATGTGGTGATGAACTGGCCTCGAACGTCCGTAGCGTTGGCCACGGCAGTTATAGCCCGAACTTCAACCTTATTGCCAGCTGGATTCAGGAGGTAGAGGTGACGCAGTGCATTATTGACTGCCATTTGGCTCCCTGGAGTATATCCCAGTGCAATCGTGTAATCGATGTTGTCGTTTGCGGAACTGATGATCTGCAGGTTGTTTCCTGAAGTGGCAAACAGTTTCGATTTGTGCTCGTCAGATGCCAGGACGGTGCCCAAGGCCGTAGAGGTCACAGCGAAAGTTGTTGGATTGACCTCTTTGGAAACACCGCCCGACTGGACGTGGAGCTTCGAATTCGCTGGATCAACGACGATATGACTCAGTGTACCGCCCGTTGCAATCGGCCCCGCAATCAGCGCGAATGTGTCGGCATTATAGACAAAGACGGGATCGTTCCCTGCGCCACATTGCGCGCCTACCCAAAACCGCCGCTTTTTGCAATCGAAGGCAGTCTCTCCGGGACAACCGCCTGTAGGAACGGCAGAAACCTGGGCATTCGTCTTGCCTGCATAGGTCAGCACCTGGCCGGTGTCAAAATCCGCGGTCCAAAAATTGTCGTTCTTCACGTCCCAGTTGACGCCGTTGCTGTTGCTTAGAGTCGTTAGGACGGTCAAAGTTTTCCCGTCGATAACCGTCAGAGTGCCTCCTGAAGAAAAGCCAGCAGAAACGTAAACGCGATTTAGAACTTTATTAACTGCGACCTGGCCCCCCGCTGAGGTTGCCGGAATCGGAATTTTAGCAAGAACATTTTGAGCAGACGCAGCCGCTGCGCTCAACAGAAGCAGCAGTGACGCGCACACGGCTGATGATCCGAGTTTCATTGTCATTACATTGGCAAACCCTCGTGTTCTCATAACCCCCCTTTTATCGGCACGGAGAAGAAAAGCCATTTCCGCCAACCCGCGGCTGCCGCGCCAAACGTCTTTCTCGATCCGGATTAACACAATCTTCGTGAAAAATAGGTAGTACAGTCAAGGTAATTTTTGCGTATCTGTGCCTTACAAATTTGTTCGCCGGCGTCAGGCATTTTGAACGAGGGTGGGGGGCGCCTGCCGGCTTCAAGAGGCATCCAAAAAGACAAAGCGCATCTATGTTGGTTCGAATACCTTGCGCAGATCTCTCAGGGTAATTTGTAAATTTCAACCAGCGCGACACCGCTCGTTCCATTTTTGCCGCTGACAATGGCGGTGGTATTGCCCAACGGCCGGATGGCGATGATCGCCGGCTCGGCTGCATTAAGCGGCGCAAAACCGCTCGACTGAATTTCGGATGCCTGGGAACTTTGTTGCCAATTGTCGTTAGTAGCAATGGCGTTGCCATTGGCATCAAAGAGCCCGAGCACCGGATCGGCTAATACCCCGTTGACACCGAACTGAGTCAAAGTTGGTCCAAGCGCCCGTACGAGCACTCGATTTTCCGCCACCGCGGTAATGAATCCCGCGATCATGACATTGCTACCGGTGCCGACCCTGCCGCGCGAACTGATGTTAGTCAGCTGGGCGGTACTGGTAGGACTCTGATCGTATACTTCCACCAATCCAACTCCAGTGGTGTTGTTCGCACCCGCGAGGATGGCAGTGTAGTTGCCGGCGGCAAGGCCGGTCTGCAGAATTGCCGGTTCGGTAGCATGAGGCGGGGCCTTGCCGGTAGCCTGAATCGCCGCTGCCTGCGAGCTTTGCTGCCAATCGTCGTTGAAAGCAATTTGCACCTGGTTGGCATTGCGCAAATCGAGCGTCGGATCTGCGAGGAATCCTGCGACTCCAAGGTCGCCGAGAGTGGGTCCGAGCCCTCGCACGAGCACGTCTTTATTACCCGTCCCGCTGATGATGAATCCGCCGATCAGCACATTCCCGCCGGTGAGCACTTGCGCGCGGGTGGAAATGTTCTGGATGGCTGCGGTCGCAGGCAGACCGGTGAAAATATACGCCGCGCCGGATAACACGGCGGTATTGTCAGCCTGATTGCCATTGATACCTGTGGCAGCGCTCGCCTCATTCCAAGCTCCGATCGCTGCTGTGTCGCCCGAGAGTGCTACCGAATACCCAAAACCATCGAATGCGTCCGTGTTGGAAGCTTTGAGATAGCCTTGCTGCGTCCAGGTGCTGCCGCTCTTGGAAAAGACATAAGCGGCGCCGGAATTGGACGCACTATTATCAGATTGGTTGCCGTTGACACCAGTGGCTGAGCTATCTTCGCCGAAGGCTCCCACCAGCGCGGTATCACCCGAGATCGCTAGTCTAATTCCGAACCTGTCGCCCGCTTCGGTATTGGATCCTTTAAGATAGGCTTGCTGCGTCCAACTGCTGCCGCTGCGCACAAAGACATAAGCCGCACCGGCCTGAGGAGCGGTATTATCAGACTGGTTGCCATTAATTCCGGTAGCAGCGCTGGCCTCGTACTGAGCTCCAACCAGGACCGTGTCACCGGAGATAGCGACTGCCATCCCAAAGAAATCACCTGCATCCGCATTTGAAGCCGTAAGACGTGCCTGCTGCGTCCAGGTAGTACCGCTGCGAACAAAAACGTAAGCCGCGCCGGTAGGGTCTTCGTCCCCCACCACTGCTGTGTCGCCCGAGATTGCTACGGCAAAGCCAAAGTGGGTGTCGCCCGCCTGTGAGGACTTCAGATAAGCCTGTTGTGTCCAGGTAGTGCCGTTGCGCACAAAAACGTAAGTTGCGCCGGACTCAGGAGCACTGTTATCCAATTGATTGCCGTTTATGCCAGTCGCTGCACTAGCTTCACCAATGGCCCCGACCACAAGCGTGTTACCCGATATTGCCACTGAGCGGCCGAAAAAATCCTGCGCGTTCGTGTTTGACGCTTTGAGATAGGCCTGTTGTGTCCAGGTGGTGCCGTTCCGCACAAAAACATAAACGGCGCCCGCGTTGGCAGCACTATTATCAGCTTGGTTGCCGTTGATCCCGGTGGCAGCGCTCGATTCCCCCTGAGCTCCCACCACAATTGTGTCACCAGAGATCGCCACAGCGATGCCAAAAAGGTCTTGCGCTCCGGTATTCGACGCTTTGAGGTACGCCTGCTGGGTCCAAGTATTGCCATTGCGCACGAAAACGTAAGCCGCGCCCGCGTTCGCAGCACTGTTACTATTTTGGTTCCCATTAACGCCAGTAGCTGCGCTGCTCTCGCTTGGAGCTCCCACTACTACCGTGTCGCCCGACATTGCTATCCAGGATCCGAAAAGGTCGTTGGCGCCGGTGTTCGAAGCCTTGAGGTAAGCCTGCTGCGCAATCGGATCTACCGTGATTGGATAACGCGCCGTCCTCTCGTCGATAGTTAAGATCAGACCTTGTGTGTCGGCAGAAAAGCGTGCTGGCAACCTTTTGCCGTCCGCGTCCAACACCGCAAGCTTGTTGTAGTTTACGACGGCCACTCCGCTCTCATCGACGAACCGAACGTCACTTCCGTCATCGGCGACTGCAGGCCGGAGATTGACAATAACCGAGAATGCAAATTGGAGAGGGGTTTTATCCGAACCATCCGGCCGCTTCGCGATAGTGAAGCCGTGCTCGAGGCCATTCGCATCGTTGACGAACCATTCGCTCAAATTTGCTCCTCGCTCGTATGTGACACGCTGAGCGTCCGCTTTCGCGGTATGCGTTCTGGTGGCAGTTTGCGCGTGATCGGCGAAACCGTACCTACTTAGCGCCAGCCCCCATCGCCAATTGCCCTTCTCCGGTTGTGTGACGAATCCGACTCCATCGAATTCCGTCTGCCAATTTTGGGTCGGATTGGGAGCACGATAGCCGCTGCCGCTGGCAACGATGGCGTGTTGTTGTGCCTCGCGCGCTGCGCGAATGCTATTCCAATCCGCAGTCGTCAACCCGGCCTGACGCCATCGTTCTTTGTTGCCGCTGTTCGAGGCGGTTGTCGCGACGGAGCTGTTCGATAAGCCGGTGGCATTTCGCCCGTCACGGTGGGTGAACGCCGTGGAGACGTCGTTTATGAAACCATGAATTATGCTACCACCGCTGGCGCCGATCAGTAGCAGACAGACTACCGTCGAGCGAGCCGCCGGGGACAACGCAGAGCAGAAACGATTATTTTTCACAAAAGGGTACCTTATTTGTCTCAATTCAATTTTCCTATTTTACGTGATTAGTTGTCAATGGGCCACAGAAGGGACGGGGGATGTATGATATTTTATCGGTTTCCTGTCTTGACGCGGTCGCCTGCTTTGTTTTACTCGATATTGCGGTGGAGTTCGCTCTGCTGCCCCTATATCCTGTCGCCGACCCGTGAGTTGGAGGCGGGTCGCCGATTCATCGTTTGATCGAAGCCAGCATTTCTTGTGCGAGAGAACGGTCCGGGCAGCGCCGTAGGATTTTCGCAGCCAACGCCAAAGCGCGACCGGGGGCTGCGGTTTCGTAGGTAAGGGCGATTGACTTCCGTCGCCCGCGCGTGGGTCCGAACCGGAGTGGCAAGGTGGACGGTGTACCTTGTCGGGTTCGATGGCCCTCGTCTCGATGACCGGTTTGCGGAAGGCCTATTAGCAGCCTAAATGAAATGGGCCCGCCAGGATTCGAACCTGGGACCAAGGGATTATGAGTCCCCTGCTCTAACCGCTGAGCTACAGGCCCATGTTAGGTGTAAGATTATCGTGTTTCGAACTGCGGACCAACCCGAAAGCGATTTCACTCGCGCAAGCTTTCGGAGTCGCGGCCTGGCGCCGCATTTTGGGACACAACAGGCGCGTGTCCCTCCAAGGGAGAGGGATCTTGTTCAAATAAATTCGGATTGCGAAATTCGGATTGCGGATTTCAATGGCGCGTGCGGCGTCGGCTGGCGTTCGAGATCCTTTTTATCAGCGCGCTCATTTTGGTCACGCGATGCGCGAATTACGGCGACGTTTTCTTCGACGGAAAAATCTATTTCGTTGATGCCGATTGTTATGCGCGAATGACGCGGGCCCGGATTTGCTTTGAACATGCCGGCACGATCGTCAGGCGACACGACTTCGAAAATTTCCCGATCGGAACTTCTCCGCACACCACTGTCCCATTCGATTATCTCATCGTGGCGGTCGCCGCTGCGCTTACGCCGCTGACCAACAACGCCCTGGAGCTCGCCGGCGCCATTGTGTCGCCGCTGCTCTCGGTCGCGCTCGGAATTTTCCTTTGCTGGTGGTCGAGAAAAACGCGGATCCAATTCCGCTGGGGATTGCTGATATTGTATTCCGTCAGCCCGATCCTGGCGCATGGATTTGCGCTGGGGCGCCCCGATCATCAATCGCTCCTGATTGCATTAATCACAGTTGGGCTGTGTGCGGAATGGAGTTTGACAAAGGTGAGCGATGATGAACAACGGAGGGACGCGCTTCTCTCCGAGCCGTCGGCTTTACGAAACCAGAGGCCGCGCGCCCAAGACACGCAGAAGCGTCCTCCGCACATGTCAGTGAAGGCATGGAGTGTGGTCAGCGGCGCGAGTTGGGCAATGGCGCTGTGGGTGTCGTTTTATGAGCCCTTGGTTTTGGTTCTTTTGCTTTGTATAACGCAGCTGCTGCAAAAGTTCGTAACAGGGAGGCCGCCGTTACCAGCACGCGAGGCGCATGCGCTCCCCAGGCCGAGTCGCGCTCGCTGGATTGTTTTCGCCGCGATTCTCGTCGTCGCGTTGCTGGTTGAGCGACGGCTTCCGCAATGGCCGAAGCCGGAATTGGCCGGCGCCCTAAAAAACTGGAGCGGCACCATTGGCGAATTGTTCCACGTCTCGTTAGGGAATTCGATCTGGTTCAGCTGGTGCGGGTGTTTATTGTTGCTCGCACCGGTTCTGCTTTGGCGAAAACAAAATCGAACGACGCCAGGTTTCTTGGTTGCGCTGTTGATCGCGACCTTCGGGCTGACCATCTGGCAAGCGCGCTGGGCGTACTTCTTTGTGATGATCTTCGCGATGACGCTTCCGGCGCTGTTGTGCGTGCTGCGCAAGCCAGCGTTGGCGACGGCAACTTTCATCATCGCGCTATTTCCCATCGCGCAATCATGGGACGGCACGGACGCCAACGAAAATCTGGCGCGCCGGACGGAGAACAAAACGGAAGAGATGGAGTTGCGCGCCATTGCTTCGCGCGTTGATGGTCCGTTTCTGGCGCCGTGGTGGTTCTCACCGCAGATCAGCTATTGGTCGCAGCAATGCGGGGTAGGGGGCAGTTCTCATGAAGACATCCGAGGGATTGTGGAGACCGCAAAATTTTTTGCGACGGACAACAGCGAAGGCATCAGCGAGTTCACCGATCGAATAAAGATTAGATGGGTGGTAAGTTATGACGCAGATCGCGTCGCGCAGAATTCAGCACGAATCCTCGGCCATAGCATTTCCAAAAAGGCGTCGTGTTATTTTTTGGATGAGCGAGCCAGCGAGGTACCGCGTGTGCTACAACTCACCGTTGAAACGGGACACTTCAAATTATTCCGCGTATCGCGATCTTAAATCATAAAACATGGCAATTCCCCGAGTAAAAGTTTGACAGCGCGGAACGACCTCACAATACTGTCCTGTGTTAAAGAAATTTATCCCGCAAAAGCCCGTGTCGCCCGTCGGCGAGGGCTCGCCAAACGCGGGCGGTGAGGAAAACAATCGGATCCCCTACCGCGAGGAAAGCAGAAAACCAACGTTAACCGAGCATCCAAAACATATGGCAGAACACAGTGGCAAGGACGTTCTTTCGAGCGACGTCGAAATCAAAGGCTCAATTAAGTTTCAGAAGGAACTTCTGATCGATGGAAAGGTCGAGGGCGAGATTCATTCCGATGGCGTCCTCACCATTGGCGAGAACGCCGATATTCGCGGCGAGATTAAAACCAAGTCCATTACGGTTTACGGCAAAGTGCAGGGCAACATCACGGTGGGCGAACGTTGCGAATTAAAATCGCGCTGCACCCTGCAGGGTGATCTCAAGGCGGCGCGTCTTGTCATCGAGGAAGGGGCCACCTTTATTGGAAAGTCGGAAGTCACAAGCGGCAGCAGCATTGGCGGCAATTCCCACGGGTCGAAGTCCGTACAGACGCGACCGGATGTCCTTCGCCATGAGGAGCCGGTTAAGACGGCAGCATTCGGAGCACGGGCATAAATTAAACCGCTTTAAGCGAGACCGTGGCAAAGTCGTCGCCTGTTAAAGTCAGTGTGGAATGTCCACACTGCGGCTTTAAACAGCAGGAATACGCCGCCGCCAAAAGCACCATGTGCCGGCAGTGCGGTTCGCACTTTGCACCCTCCGCGCCCAAGCCGGCGCCGATCATGGGTTCGCGGTCTGGACCGGAGCCGCGTCCTGAATCTTCTTTGTCGGGCGCCCCTTCACTCATGCAGCGGCTGGACGGCTTGTGGAAGAGCAAGCGCAGCAGTGTGGTCGAATGCTTTGATTGCCACCGGAAACAGGAAGTCAGCGGTGCGGCTACCTCCACCATTTGTCCCTCCTGCAGCGCGCATATCGATTTAAACGATTACAAAATCACCACCAGCTTCAGCCGCAGTATTCGCACCAGGGGCGATGTTCACATCACCATCAAAGGGGATCTGAGTAGCAGCAGCGTGCGCTGCCGGCGCGCTATCGTTGAAGGAAAGTTGCGCGGGAATCTGGATTGTTCCGGACCCGTTATTATCCGTACTTCGGGAAAGATGCCGGGCAAACTTTCCGCCCTGGAAATGATCGTGGAGAAGCGCTCCGAAGTACAATTCTTTCGCCGTGTTCGGGTCGGGAGCATTGAAATTCGCGGCCGCATGTCGGCGGAGATTGTTGCCGAGGGCCTGGTGACAATCCGCAAATATGGCGTGCTCGAAGGCAGCGTCACCGCTCGCGCCATTAACGTGGAGAAAGGCGGCGCTTTTTCCGGTCAGCTTATCATCGGCAAGAGCGGTTTGCAGCAGGCGGAGTTACTTTCGGGCGAAACGGGCGTTCCAGCAAAAGAAGAATCGACTGGCATTGCCCAGCCGCTTCCCGCGACGTAGATCGGCTTAATGGAGAAGCTGCGACCGCGCAGTCCCTACGAGAAGCTCGGCGGCTATGTGCATTTGCCGCGCTTGATCGACAAGGCCCGCTTGCACCGCAAAGGGTTACTCAACGGTTACAACTACAAGACCGTTGGGTTCGACAAACACCTGCTCGCGTTTCTTAAACTGAATGGTGACGACTTCGAGGAAGTCGCCAATCGTTTCGACGGTGACACCGAAATACTCGATTGGGTCGGCCAGAACGCGGTGAAGCACTCGCCAGAAGCGATCGAACATTGGAATCAGGAAATGATCTCGCGTCATCCTGATACAGCGGCCAAGCGTGCGCGCTTTAATCATTTTCTCAAAGAAGCCGGCGGCGCCGGCCGGAAAGATATCCAGACCTACTTCGACTTGATCGAATTTGATGAGGGCAGGTTGAAGTAGTCGTTAAGTCGTTAGCAAGACAACTTCGTCTCTGTAGCGTCTCCCTGTGGGAGGCGCGCGTCGCGTCTCAGCAGCAGAGAGTTTTTGATTTCTGCCGGCGGTGTCGGAGGCGGCGACAACTAACCGTGCAATTAGCTTGATCGGAACAGCTTGTTTGCTTCCTCCAATGTCTCCTTACTCCCGATATCCAACCATTGGCCGGTAATTTCAAACGTCTTCACCGGTTTCCTTCGATACAGCCATTGCAAAAAGAGACCAGGTTGATCGGGATTATTTCCAGCGGCGATGTAAGTCGTGAACAGAGGCAACACGTTCCTTGAATAAAAATACAAAGCGATTGCCGCCAGATCGCTTTTCGGTTGCTTCGGCTTTTCCTCGAAATTTGTGATCACTCCTTCAGCATCGACCGTGACAACCCCATATTTCTTTATCGCTTCGATATCGGCTACTCGATGGACGCCGACAGTCGCTTCCGAGTTCTTCGCATGTTTAACAAATTCAGTTAGGGATTCGCGAAATAGATTGTCGCCCGCAATCACAAGCAGATCGGAGCCACCGATATTTTCACGGTTGAGAACGAGGTTGATGTCGCCAATTGCGCCAAGCTTGTCGTCGTCAGTAGTCGAGCCATCGTTGATTACTTTGAATCGGAGCTTTGGATTTTCGCTCTGATAATTCTGCGCCCATTTTTCGAAATCGGCGAAAAACTTTGCGTTGGTCACAATGTAGATCGTTTCAATGTCTGCGATGCCGCGCAGGTTATTGACAATCCATGCCAGCATCGGTTTGCCGGCTATTTCCAGAAGTGGTTTCGCCTTGTTCAAGGTGAGGGGATACAGGCGCGTGGCATACCCGGCGGCGAGGATCAAAGCATTCATCAGGGTCGGACTGTAAACGGCGCTGAACCGCGCGCCAGCCGTATCGCGCAGGCCAGACCGGCGCCAAGGTGGATCGACCGCTCCATCGGACGATGTCGAGAAGGTAAAGTGCGGCGGCTGCGCCGCATCTAACTTAACATCGAGCAAGGGAGTGCTCGATCCACCTCTCGACATTGCACGTCTTGTGCGCCAACAGCGAACGTCATGTGCCCAAAGTAGCCGCGTGCAGCTCCTGATGAAGGGCGTTCATGCGCTGGCTCCCCGTCAGCTTGCTACGGGAGCGACGATCGGTGACATAAAACGTGTCGATGGCAGCGCCGCTTTCCGTGCTGATCCGAGCGAGAGCGATATCGATCTCGTTGCGGCTGAAACATTGTAAGAGATCGTGCAGGAGCCCGATTCGATCCGGCGTCTGGATTTCGATTAAGGTGAAGTGTGGGTCGGCCTGGTTATCCACACTGACGCGCGAAGGGAATTCCAAATCCGCCATCGCTCGCCGCCGGCCCTTTTTCCGCGCCTGCTCCAGCAGCGCGCTCAAAACGAAGCCTTCGCTCTCCAGCGCCTTTTGCAACGTTGATTCGACCGACGCCATCTCGCGCTCGTTTGTGACTGCGCGTCCTCGCAGGTCGCTCACGCGGAAGACATCGAGCGCCACGTTGTCGCCGCGCGTGTAGATATCCGCGCTCAAAATGTTCAAGGGCACGAGCGAGATGGAGCCCGCAATTTTTGCCAGCAATTGGTGCCGGTCCCAGCCACAAACAGTGACCACGGTATGGCCCTGATCGGGTACCGGCTCCCAGCTAAAAACCGGAGCGAGCGGGGTCTCACCGAAACAGGTGGATTCGTAGAATCGCCGGAACAATTCCACGTGCGCGACAATGTCGGCAACCTTGAAGGCGCGAAAGTAATGGTCGGGCATAAATTCGAAATGGGCCTCGATTTCTTCCGCGTAATCCGGCCCGAGGCGGACCTGCACCAAGGTTTCGCGCGCCTCACGCGCAGTCTTGGCGCGCTCGTAAAACGAATGACGGTCGGCCAGGTATTGGCTGGTGGCGCGATACAATTGCCAAACCAGCGTTTCCTTCCAATCGGACCAATTTTCATCGCTGGTGCCCTGACCATCGGCCAATGTTAGCAACATCAGGGCATCGAGATTGTTCTGGTCTTTCACAATGGCCGCGAACTCGCTCACGGTAATGGGATCATCGATGTTACGGCGTTGCGCGATGTTCGATAGCGTAACGTGATGGTCGACCAGCAGGATCAGCATCTTGCGCTCGCGCGGATCGAGCTGAAGACGACGCGCCACGCGTTGGGCAAAGACTGCGCTCGCTTCCGAATGCGGACGTGCGCCAACCGCCTTGCCTGTGTCATGCAAT